>JAXHTV010000016.1 GCA_034189865.1 Pseudomonadota bacterium
TGTCAGCTTGTTCGACGCCACGCCCACCATGCGCTTCTACAGTGCTGACAATGCCGATTTGGTTAAAGAGGACCGAATCTCGACGTTGGATCGCCCAGGCATACCCGCCTCGCCGGTTGTATATTTCCCGCCCGGAGGTGACGTCAAGATCCTCATTGGGCCGGAAATTCTTCCCAGCCCAATCAGCAACCCGACCACACGCACGTCGTGGGTCGCAGAGACGGAGTAGTCAGCCGTGATGCGAAAAATGACCCACCATTCGATGCTATCTGCCGGCTCCGATGATTCGGAGCCGGTCTGGGTAAAGCCTCAACGGGGTTTCACCCTGGTCGAACTGCTGATCGTGATCGTGATTGTAGGTATCCTCGCCTCTGTCGCCGTGCCGGCTTATCAAGGTCAGATGCAAAAGGCGCGCCGCTCGGATGCGATGACACTACTCATGGTCTCCGCTCAGCAGATGGAACGATGCGCGAGTCAGAATCCCGCCGCCACCGGCTATACAGGATGCGATACCGACTTAGCGGCCACATCGGACGAAGGTTACTATGACTTGGCGGCAAGCAGCGTAACCGCCACCACCTTCACACTCACGACGACCCCGGCCAGCGGCGAGGCACAAGTCAACGACACCGACTGCGCCAGTATGACGATCAACCAAGCCGGTCAGCGGTCAGCAAGAAACGGAGACGATGAAGACACCACAGCTACGTGCTGGTAAACCGCACCGCGGGAAAATCCACCCAGGCCCGTTCATCGCATTGAACGGGCCCACTTCCATCTAAAGCCCCTCGCTGTATAATTCGACTAACCGTTTCGACGGAATGCCGGACGGATAACAACTATCAGCCGCCCCAAATCCGCGGCCAAAAAAACTTATCAACACCAAGGATGGTGACCCCATGTCCAAGGGATTTACCCTGGTCGAGCTCATTGTGGTCTCGGCCCTCGTGAGCATACTTCTAGCCATTGCGTCCCCCAGTGTGGCAGCGCTGATCGGCGATAATCGTCTTTCCAGAGCACACAACGAATTGCTGACCCATCTGCGAACCGCCCGCCAAACGGCCGTTTACCACCAAACCTCCACCGTCGTTTGCGCCACCGGCGGCACACCGGATTGCGATAAGACCGATCAGTGGGAACTCGGCTGGATGACCTTCACAGACCCCAACGGTGATGAGCAATGCCGCGACAGCGACCTCGACGGCCGTTGCGACGATGACGGCGGCCGAATCATTCGAGTCGCCGAATCTCTACCACCCGGCATTCGGCTGCGAAAAACCCGAACCAGTATCGCCTATCTCCGTTTTGACGCCGCTGGAGCGGCCGGTGGGATCAACGCCCGATTTTTTGTTTGCGATGGCCGCGGTGAACCATACGCCAAGAGCTTGGTCATCAGCGCAACCGGCCGTGTGCGGACCACTCGCGATGCCGACGACTACCTTCGATGCGCTTAAACTCCGCCCCCGCCTCGTTCGCTGGACCAGTTGACAGCAAGTCCGAAGGTTCGCGTATCCACTCGTCACTGATCGGCTACCATTCGTCGGTCATGACAATGCCTGGCATTCAGAGTCGACCGTGACGGCCGATGAGCTATACAGGTTATTGGTAGTGACTCGCCAAGCAACCGATAAACAGCAACTAAAATTACAAACGTTATTCATCAATAGACAGCCGGTAAAACCGGCCAACAATAACAATCGATCAGAGCCGAACCCCGCCCGTTAGGGTGGAACCGAGTCGTCATTAAACTTTGGTGGCTACGGAGAAGGTACATGACCGGTCATATTGGCTCGTTCGTCGCCATGCACTGCCATGGACGGTCGGCGATTGTTATTGATAAACGCTCAGCGATGATTTCGCCGAGCATTTTCCTCACGTTTCGCCCCGATCCCTCACAGCGCGATAAGCGCACGCCGGGACAACCTGGGATTACAGGCCATCGCCGATCTTCGGACCAACCCGCCGCCCCAGGTTCTGCGCGCACATCCATTGATCCGTTAGCCGCCTTCTACATAAAACGCCGACAAGCTCGGTGGCACAGAGCGCGTCCCCATGGAACAGATCAGAGGTCGGCTGACCGAACTGAGGTGTTCGGACTGTCCGGTGCACGTTTTTCGAGTGACATCGGAAACGATGATCGTAACGGACGGGACGATACTGCCGTGCCACTGCGCACCGGCTCACGACGGCCTTCCCGCAACCGTTTGTTACGGCCCACGCCCCATGGTCGCGCGCTCTGTCTACGGGTAGCAGGCCATGTTGCCGCGGCTCAATCACCTAGATTCCACAACGGGCGAACGCTAGAGGCGAGGATGGAACCATGACAACGTTTGTTAGAACCCGACGCACCATCGTCTTTCTATGCGCCTGTGTCGTGAGCTTTATGGCGGGTTTTCCCGCCTATGCAGACGACACGGAAATTTACGTCACACCCCAGGCGGACACCTCAGCCCCGAATATCCTGTTTATTGTCGACACCTCCGGGAGCATGGGAACGGAAGAGCAAATGGATTCCGCACCCTTCGATTCCGCTACCATTTACGATGGTGCCTGCGATGTGAATCGAATCTATTGGAGCACATCGGGAAACCCGCCCAGTGCCTGTGACGGTTCCAACGCCACTGACAACTGGTTTCCCGTGGCGGCTAACACCTGCGATGCGGCCACCGGATCGCTATCGACCACCGGGCAGTACATCGCTCAAGCCACCCAATGGCGCAAAAAGAAAACCAGCAGTGGCAACAGTTCCTGGCGCTGGCGCTCCCCCAATGATGATTTTCACGGGAACGACAACTATTTCGAGTGCTTGGCGGACGCCGGCGTCCATGGTCAGGATAGCGCCTCGTCCCGACGGTATACCAATCGTGCCGCCAGCGGCAGCGGTGCAGATCCGTGGACCACGGGTTCCACCGTTCAGGTCACGAAGTGGAAACCCATCACGCTCTATTCCGGAAACTATCTGAACTGGTATCTGTACCACAGCAGCGCCGCCACCATGACGCGGCTAGAGATCGTTCAAGATATCGCCAAAAACCTGATCGCCAGCTTGAACGGTGTCAATATCGGGTTGATGCGTTTCGACGATGATTACTGGAGTGACTACTCTGGGAACCGGGGCGGCTACGTCACCCTTCCAGTTGCCGACATTGCCGCCAACCGCAGCGCCTTCAACACCAGCATTGACTCCTTTACCGACCAGGGCTCGACCCCCCTGTCCGAAACGCTGTATGAAGCCGCCCGCTATTTCCGCGGAGAAGCGCCGCACTTCGGCCTGTACACCTCGCCGGGAACCAGCGTAGCCTCCAGCCTGGATGCCGATGGTAAGTACATATCCCCCATCATCGATGTATGCCAAAAGAACAATATCGTCTACCTGACCGACGGTGAACCCCGAAGGGACAATGATGCCAACAACGTGATCGAGTCTCTTATCGGCAGCACCTGCGGCGTCAATTCCGGTACGGGCGGCTCCAATGGCGGTCAATGCCTGGATGATCTGGCCCAGTGGCTACACGAAAACGACCAGGCGCAGGTTAACGAAACCGAGGACACAATCAACAACATTGTCACCTACACCGTTGGTTTTCACACCGACCAAAGCCTGCTCGACGACACCGCCGCCAAGGGTGGTGGCAAATACTACACGGCCGACACCTATGATGAACTCAACCAAGCGCTCACGTCGGTCTTTCTCGAGATCCTCTCCCGCAACGGACTATTTACCGCGCCGGCGGTCTCCGTGAATGCGTTCAACCGTCTGGAACACCGTGATGAGTTGTATTTCGCGCTGTTCCGCCCGGAAGATACCGTCCACTGGTTCGGGAATTTGAAACGGTATCGCTTCGATTCGGACTACGACGAGGATGGAGAAATCGTCGATCAGCTGGGTTTTCCCGCGGTCGACCCTAACACCGGAACGTTTAAATCCGGGGCGCGCAGCTTCTGGAGTTCGGATATCGACGGAGATGATGTCATCGCCGGCGGCATGGCCAACGAGTTGAGCCTGCCACGCAATGTATACACCTATTTCGGACCGGACAGTCCGGACAATGTTTCGTTGGCGTCCTATCCGCTCCACGAGTCCAATCTCGCGACGCTGGAACCGCTATTGGCGCTGGAAAACCAGGTGACGAATGCGACAAGCCTCATTCAATGGGCGCGCGGCGTCGACATTCTGGACGACGATGACGACGACAGCTTTATCGATGCAAGGCCGCGCATGGGTGACCTGCTCCATAGCCGGCCGCTGGTCGTCATCTATGGTGGTACCGAAGATGCACCCGACGCGACCGTATTCGCCACCACCAACGAAGGTTACCTCCATGCGGTGGATACCAGCGACGGCAGCGAACAGTTCTCGTTTATCCCCAAAGAGCTACTGGCCAATCTGGAAGATTTGTACGCTGACGATGATGGCGGAAAAGTCTATGGCTTGGACGGCCCGCTGAGCCTGTGGTTGGAGAATAACGGCTCAACGACCATCAACCCTGCTTTGGAGGGCGATTTCGTCAAGCTCTACTTCGGCATGCGTCGGGGGGGCAACAACTACTATGCGGTGGACGTCTCCGACCGCAGCAATCCGGTCCTTAAATGGGTGATTAAAGGCGGCGGAGACAGCGGTGATTTTTCGGAGATGGGCCAATCCTGGTCACGGGCGAGCAAGTCGAAGGTCCGCATCGGAACTCAAGTGCGCGACGTCCTGATGTTTACTGGCGGCTACGATGACTCCAACGATTCCGACACCACACGCACCGTGGACGGCGTGGGACGCGCCGTCTATATCGTGGATGCGGAAACCGGCGCATTGATCTGGTCCGGTGGCACCAGCGCCGAAGACAGCTCGGAAACGGACGACTTCACCGCTAAGTTCAACGATATGATCTATTCCATCCCATCGGATCTGCGAATCGTCGATGCCAACGGGGATGGCTTGGCCGATATCTTGTTTGTCGGTGATATGGGCGGGCAACTGTGGCGTTTCGACATTGACAACGGCGCCACCTCCGTGAGCGACCTGGTTACCGGCGGGGTCATTGCCGACATCGGCGGCGATGACGCGAACAATCGGCGCATTTATTACCCACCATCAGTGGCCTTCGCCAGGGACCAGGGCGACATCTTTCTCGCCGTTGCTTTCGGCTCTGGCTGGCGCGCACACCCCCTGGACCAAACCGTGGACGATCGCTTCTATATGCTGCGACAGCTCTCGATTTACGGGCCGCCGCTGAACGAATCGGGGGACGTGAGTTACACCAAATACTCACACGACGACTTATATAACGCCACAGCCAACGTCATCGGCCAAGGCTCGGCAGAGGACGCGGACACCGCCTTGGCAACGCTCCGTGGCAGCGCCCATGGTTGGTATCTCGACCTGGAAAAGTCCGGCGAAAAATCCATCTCCGATCCTTTGATCGCCAACGGCCAGGTCATGTTTTCCACCTACACCCCTACCCCGCCGGAAGGCGGAACCACCTGCTCATCGGGTTTGGGTTCGGGATACTTCTATATCGTCAATTTGCTGGACGCGACGCCCACCCGGCCGCTGAATGGCGACGACGACAATCCGCTGGTCAAAGAAGACCGAGACATGCTGCTCAAGCGACCCGGCATTCCCGCCTCGCCGGTGGTGTATTTCCCGCCTGGTGGCAAGGTCAAGATTCTGGTCGGACCGGAGATCGTGCCCAGTCCGATCGAAAATCCGTCCACCCGGACATCCTGGGTCGCCAACAAGTAGTTCGACTGGGAAAACAAAGAGGATGCTCAGCCGGCCACATGATTTGTGGCCGGCTGAGGCTTAATTCGTACGCAGCGCTTTGGGCAGCGCAAAATAGATGGTTTCTTCCGGCCCGTCGGTTTCGGCGACGAACCGACCACCCCAGGCGGTAAGCTGATCGACGACCTTTTTCACCAACTGCTCGGGGGCCGAAGCGCCGGCAGTCACACCCACCTTATTCACACCAGCCAACCACTCCCGCTGAATATCCTCTGGTCCGTCGATCAGATAAGCGGCACGCCCTTCGCTTTGCGCCAGCTCTCTTAGACGATTGGAATTGGAACTGTTCCGCGACCCGACAACGAGCACAAGATCGACCTGACGAGCCAGCGCCCGGACTGCATCCTGGCGATTTTGCGTGGCATAGCAAATATCGTCCTTGCGAGGACCCTGGATGTTCGGAAAGTGCTCCCGGAGGGCATCGATCACCCGGCGGGTGTCGTCAACCGAAAGGGTGGTTTGGGTTACAAAAGCCAAACGATCGGGATCCTGAACCTTGAGCTTGGCCACATCATCCGGCGTTTCGACCAAGTGAATCTGGCCGCCGTGACAGGCCTCGAAGCGCCCCATGGTGCCCTCGACCTCTGGATGACCGGCGTGACCGATCAACACCACGTCAAATCCCTTACGGGCGTAGGCACCCACTTCCACATGCACCTTGGTGACCAGTGGACAAGTGGCGTCGAACACATGCAGTCCGCGGCGACTGGCATCGTCCTGAACAGAGCGCGGAACGCCATGGGCACTGAAAATCACGGTGGCACCGTCCGGCACCTCATCCAGTTCCTGAACGAAGATGGCACCCTTTTCGCTCAAACTGCGAATCACGAAGCGATTGTGAACGACCTCGTGCCGCACATAGATCGGCTGGCCGTAAAGCTCTAAGGCCCGCTCGACGATATCGATGGCACGCTCGACGCCGGCACAAAACCCCCGGGGATTAGCGAGCAAAATATCCATAAGACTCCACGCGTGGTCGCCGATGAGGCGACAATGGTCATTGACCAGCCAAGTCCCAACGATGCGTCAGCGCTCTTGGCCGCGGATACTCAGCCAAAGAAAAACCGCCGCGCCCACCGTAATCGCGGAATCAGCCGCGTTGAAAGCCGGCCAATACCACTGTTGATAGTAAAGCTGAATAAAATCGATCACGTGTCCATGCAAGACACGATCAATGGCATTGCCGATCGCACCACCCAAAATCAGGCTCAAGGCCATCGGTAAGATCACCAGGCCCTTGCGTAGCCGGACGAGCCAAACGCTCAGCCAAACGCTGACACCCACTGCAAGGGCCAGAAAAAACCAGCGCTGCCATCCATCTGCCGTACTCAAAAAACTGAATGCTGCCCCAGGATTATAAACCAAGGTCAAATTGAACCCCGGCACTATGGGCCACGGCTCGTAGGGGGTCAGCCAACGCAAGGCCAACCATTTGCTGAACTGATCGCACGCCACAATCAAGCTGGCCAGCACAAACCAACCGAGCGGCGCTTGCCATGACCGTGACATCACGCGAATCGGCGCTCCTCGCCTTTCCCCGCTACGTTCGTGACGCACCGTCCGCAGAGTGAGGGGTGCTCGCCGTCACGGCCAACGTCCGCCCGGCGATGCCAGCACCGTTCACATTTGCCGTTATCTGATGGCATCACGGCAATCCACAGTTCGTCGCCGCTGTGCAAAGTGTAGTGGACGGCATCATCGCTCCGCGCGGTGTCGCGATGGCAACGGGCATCGGAAGTGATGAAAACAAACCGAAGCTCCTCGCCCAATGCTGCCAGTTTCGGATGGATCTCGGCGCCCAGATACAAATCCACTTCCGCTTCCAATCCACCGCCGATCCCGCCAGCGACCCGCAAGGCCTCCAGCTCTTTGGCCACACACTCCCGCACTTCCAGCAATTGATCCCAGAAGGCCGCATCTAAACCGTGTTCCAGCTCGATCGCCGTGGGCGTCAATTCCGGCAACGGGTGCCACTCGGCTAAGAACACGCTCTCGGATCGGGCGCCGGGCATGTTCTGCCAGATCTCCTCGGCGGTAAAGCTCAGTACGGGCGCAATCCACCGCACTAAGGCCTCGGCAATGTGGTAGAGCGCCGTCTGCGCCGAACGACGTGCCAGACTCTCGGCCGGGGCCGTGTATAAGCGGTCTTTGAGCACATCGAGATAAAATCCACCCATGTCCACGGCGCAGAAATTGTGGACGTCCTGATACACGCGGTGGAACTCAAACTTGTCGTAGGCCGCCACGACCCGTTGCTGTATCGACTGGGCCCGGCCAATCGCCCAGCGGTCCAGCGGCAGCATGCCATCGATATCCACCGCATCACGAGCCGGGTCAAAGCCGTGCATATTCCCGAGCAGGTAGCGGGCCGTATTACGGATGCGTCGATAGGAATCGGAAATACGCGTGAGAATTTCGTCTGAAACGCTCATCTCCGCCCGGTAATCGGTCGCAGCGACCCAGAGCCGCAGCACATCCGCGCCGAGCCGGCCGACGACGTCGTCGACGGCGATGACGTTGCCTTCGGACTTCGACATCTTGCGGCCCTGAGCATCCACAGCAAAGCCGTGAGTCAACACGCTCTTGTACGGCGCACTGCCCCGCCGACCCACTGCCACCAACAATGATGACTGGAACCAGCCGCGATGCTGGTCGGAGCCCTCAAGATATAAGTCCGCCGGGTAGCCCAACTCATCACGCTGTTCCATCACGCACCAATTACTGGCACCTGAATCGAACCACACGTCGAGGATGTCGTTGGATTTTTCGTAATTCACCGCCTCCTCACCGAGCAACTCCGCCGCATCCAACACAAACCAAGCGTCGATGCCGCTCTGCTCGATCCGGGCGGCGACCTGTTCCATCAGTTCCGGCGTGTTGGGATGCGCTTCGCCCGTTTCGCGATGGATGAACAGAGCCAGCGGTACACCCCAATGACGCTGACGCGAAATGCACCAGTCCGGTCGCCCCTGAATCATGGACTCGATTCGACCGCGCCCCCACTCCGGTAACCAACGAACCTTGTCGATTTGGGTCAACGCGGCCGCCCGCAGCCCGGATTGTTCCATGCTCAAAAACCACTGTGGCGTGGCACGGAAAATGATGGGTGTCTTGTGGCGCCAACAATGGGGATAACTGTGTTGCAATCGCTCGACCTTGAGCAACGCACCGCCTGCTTTCAGTAGCTCTACGATGACGTCGTTGGCGCTCAACACCGATTGGCCGGCGACATGTTCCACGCCGCTCAGAAACCGACCGTCCGGACCCACCGGATTGTCCATGGACAGGTGATAGCGAACCCCCACGTTGTAGTCGTCCAAGCCATGCGCTGGCGCCGTGTGGACCAGGCCGGTACCCGCCTCTGTGGTCACGTGCTCACCCAGAACAATGGGCACTTCCCGTTCCAGGAAGGGGTGGCGAACCAACACGCCCTCCAAAGCTTGGCCCGCGCCGTAGGCAATAACGCGATAGTCGCTCACACCCCATCGCCCCATGACGTCTTTCAGCAGCGCCTCGGCCACCAGCAGTCGCTCGCGCCCCCGCGGACCGTCGGCCACCTGCACCAGGGCATAATCCAACTTCGGATGTACCGCCACGGCTTGGTTCGCAGGAAGCGTCCACGGCGTCGTGGTCCAAATGACCACCGAAAGCGGACCGTCGCCCTCCACCCCCTCGACGTGGTCCAGGCGCGCCAAAAGCTGCTCGGGCTCTGCACACTCAAATCGCACATCGATGGCCGGTGACCGCCGATCACGATACTCGACCTCCGCTTCGGCCAGGGCCGAGCCACAGTCGATACACCAGTGAACCGGCTTGGCGCCCCGGTGCAAGTGACCGTTTCGGGTCAGCTGCGCCAAGGCACGGACAGTATCCGCCTCGTAGCGATAGTCCATGGTCAAATACGGATGCTGCCAGTCTCCCAGCACACCCAAACGGATGAAACCTTCTCGTTGCCGATCCACTTGGCGGGCCGCATAGTCCCGACACGCCTGCCGAAACTCGCCCGCCGAGACCGCCACGCCGGCCTTCCCGACTTCCTTTTCGGTCGCCAGCTCAACCGGCAATCCGTGACAATCCCAACCTGGGACGTAGGGCGCATCCAGACCTTGCATCAAACGGCTTTTGACAATGACGTCCTTGAGGATTTTATTGATGGCGTGACCGATATGAATGTCGCCATTGGCGTAGGGCGGACCGTCATGCAAGACATAACGTGACCGACCGGCTCGCTGCGCGCGCAAGCCCGCATATAGATCCATCTCGTTCCAGAAGCGGAGCATCTCGGGCTCCCGCTTGGCCAGATTGGCCCGCATGGGAAATGCGGTCTGGGGTAGATTCAAAGTGTTCTTGTAATCGGTCATCGAAGTTGCCTGATCGGTAGTGGACTCAATTCGCGCCCGTTAATGCCCCAGTTGAAAAACCGAGCCGCCCGAGATGATCTCGTGCAGCGTGTGCATCTTGTTCGATTTGTCGCCGCATCGCTTCCACGGAGGAGAACCGCTCTTCATCGCGCAGGCGCTTGAGGAATGTCACTTCCAGAAACTGCCCGTACAAATCCCGATTTTGCCCCAACAGGTGGACCTCAAGCAGCTCCCGTGTTCCGTTGACGGTGGGACGGGTGCCGATACTGGCCACACCGGGAGCAATGCCATCCTCAAGACCGTTGATCGTGACGACGTAGATTCCCCGCAAGGGGCTCGCCCGCCGCCGGAGGGAGATATTGGCGGTGGGAAAACCAATGGTGCGACCGACCTTATCACCATGAATCACCCGCCCGCACAAGCTATACGGGCGTCCCAACAAACGCTCGGCCATATCCAGATCGCCCTCGGCCAAGGCGGCGCGAATCCTCGAACTGCTGACCCGCTCACCCTCGACGGCGAAGGTCGGCATGTGTTCAACCGCAAAACCAGATTCGAGCCCGCACGTCTGCAGGAAATGAAAATCGCCGCGCCGCCCCTGGCCGAACCGGAAGTCGTCACCGACCACCAAATAACGAACGCCTAATCCTTCGACGAGCAAATCATGCACGAAATCCGCCGGTGACATGGACGCCAAGCGCTTGTTAAATCGCAGGCACAAGACATAGTCCACCCCACAGGCACGCAACAAGGAGAGCTTCTCCCGAAGCCGGGTCAACCGTGGCGGCGAGTCGGCCGGCACGAAGAATTCCTGTGGGGAAGGCTCAAAGGTCACGACTACCGTCGGCAGTCCGAGTGCGTCGCCATGCTGACCCAAATGGGCCAACACGGTCTGGTGCCCACGATGGACACCATCGTAGTTTCCAATGGTGGCCACGCATCCCCCGCGTAACGGCTGCAGATTGTTCAGTCCACGTATAAATTGCATGACCCCAATGCCGAGGGCTGCCTAACTAAGGGGGTCAATTATAAGGCTTGACGCCCGGTTGTCATCGCGTCGCGGGCGAGCGCAGGTCCCTGGGACGGAAGCCGAACGACACCAGAACAAGAAAATAAACCGCGGCACTGCCGAAGATCCAAAGGATGAGCTGGCCGGCACGATGCCAACCGGACCATCCGAACCACGCCGTCATCGGGGGCACCAGCAACAACAGTCCTGCGGCCATCACCAGCCCGGCGATGGATGTCTTCAGCGCAAAACGCCACCAACCCGGCTGCGGCGTATAGACGCTCTCCCGGCGTAAAGCGCGATACAGCAGTGCCGCATTCAGAAAGGCAGATGCGCTGGTCGCCAATGCCAGGCCGACATGGGGTGCCGCGTAGCCAACCCAAACCATCGGAACGACAAACAACACATTGAGAACCATGTTGGTCACCATGGCGATGATTCCGATACGCACCGGCGTGCGGGTATCCTGACGGGCATAAAACCCCGGCACCAGCACCTTGACCAAAATAAAACCCAAAAGACCCGCGCCGTAGGCCGACAAACTGGCGGCGGACATGGCCACGTCGTGTTGATCGAATACCTCGGAGTGAAACAACGTCGTAAGCATCGGCCCGGCCAGCAAACCCAAGCCCAAGGCCGCCGGCAACCCAATCAGGAACACCTGCCTCAGGGCCCAATCCAATGTGGCGCTGAAATTCTTCGGATCGGCGTTTGCGTGACGTTGCGACAAGCTGGGCAAAATCACCGTGGCCAGCGCGATACCGAACACCCCCAGCGGAAATTCCATCAGGCGATCGGCGTAATAAAGCCAACTCACGCTACCCGTGACCAGAAACGATGCGATCAAGGTGTCGAATAAGAGATTGATCTGGGCCACTGATGCGCCGAACAAGGTCGGCAACATCAAACCCAGAATGCGTTTGACGCCGGGATGTCGCCACCCCCAGCGAGGCCGCGGCAACATTTTCAAACGCCACAAAAAGGGCAGCTGAAACAGTAACTGCGCCATACCCGCACCGAACACGGCCAACGCCAAGGCGTAAACCGGTTCGGCCAAGTGCGGCGCGACAAACACCGCGGCCGCGATAAAACAGATATTCAATAGCACCGGCGTAAAGGCCGGCACCCCGAACCGGCCGTAGGTATTGAGAATCCCGCCTGCCAACGCGGTGAGCGAAATAAAAAACAAATACGGAAACGTCACCCGCAGCAGATTCGCCGCCAAATCATATTGCCCGGCGTTGCCGACGAATCCGGGGGCGAAAATTAAAATCAATACCGGCGCCCCGACAACACCAACGGCGGTCACCGCGAGCAATATCAGGCCCAAGGTCCCGCTGACCCGATCGGCCAACTCGCGCACCTCCGCTGCCGAACGTTCGTTTTTGTATTCCGACAGCACCGGCACGAAGGCTTGGGAGAAAGCGCCCTCGGCGAACAAACGACGAAGAAAGTTGGGGATTTTGAAGGCCACAAAAAATGCGTCCATGGCCAACGACGCGCCGAAGTAGCGAGCAAAAATCACGTCGCGAACGAAACCGAGCACACGCGAGATCATCGTCATGGCGCTGACAATCGCGGTCGATTTGAGGAGGTTTCGTGCCATGCCGTCACCCTAGCTGCGGGCGGACTGTGATGTGGCGTCAATTCGCCCAGGGGCACAGGTCCGGAAAGAAAAACGACTCATGGTAGCGACCCGACCTGCCGTGCGCTAGGGGCCCGACCAACAACCCGCGCAGGGAATGATTGACAATGAGGTCGGATCCACGCATCATTCAGCCCCTTTCCATTTCATTTTCAGCGGTTTTGGGAGTCCCATGGCCAATAGTAACCAAGCGCGCAAGCGCGCCCGCCAAGCGGAAAGGGCCCGTCAACGCAACGCGAGCCTTCGCAGCCGCGAGCGTACTTACATTAAGAACGTGGCTAAAGCGATCGATGCAGGTGATCCGGAAGCGGCTCAGGCCAGCTACACCGCGGCTGTACCGGTCATCGACTCAATGACCAACAAAGGCATCTTGCATCGCAATACCGCCGCTCGACACAAGAGCCGACTCAATCGCCGCCTGAAAGCCCTCAAACAGCAAGCCTAAGGTTGGTAACTGACCGGGTCGTTCCGCGTGAATCGTCTCGGACAGGTAAATCACAATGACAGTTGCGTACTGGTGCGTTCTTATCGCCGCGATTATGCCTTTGCTCGGCTCCACCGTGGCCAAGGCCGGTGCCGCCGGCTTCGATAATCGCTCGGTCCGGCCATTTTTGGAATCGCAACAAGGCTGGCGATTGCGGGCCAATTGGGCCCAGCAAAACGCTTATGAAGCTTTTCCCCCGTTTGCGGCCGCGGTGATTATCGCCCACCTGACCGGCGGCGCCGCACAGGCCACCATTGACGGTTGGGCCTTGGCATTTGTCGCGCTGCGCACCCTCTACATGGCGATGTATATTCTGAACGCCGCGACCTTACGCAGTTTGGTTTGGACCGCGGCGTTCGCTTGCATCATCGGGCTTTTCGTCAGCGCGGCCTAACCTGCCCCTTTAAGCAACCACCATATTGTCTCGGTGAATCACTTCCGTCTCGTCTACATAACCCAAAATACTCTCGATACGCCCGCTGGGCTGACCGGCTATCTGCCGGCACTCGGATGCGCTGTAATTCGCCAAGCCACGCGAGACTTCTGAACCATCCGGCCCCCGGCAAACCACCAAATCACCACGCAAAAACTCACCGCGAACGTCGGTTATGCCCACAGGCAATAAACTCTTCCCACCTTCTTGCAACACCCGCACCGCACCGGCGTCGATCAGTAGCTCGCCACGGGATTTCAAGTGTCCGTAAATCCATTGCTTCCTCGCCACCAGAGGCGCCCGACCAGGGACGAGCAACGTGCCCGTTTCCTGTCCGTCGGCGATAGCCGGCAGAACGTGCGCTACCCGCCCGGATGCGATGATGGTGGCCGCGCCGCCCCGCGCCGCCCGCTCGGCGGCACCCAGCTTGGTGATCATCCCCCCCCGCCCCAACGCCCCAGGGCGAGGTGTCGCCAAAGCAGACAGCGCCGGATCGCCGGCTCGACCTTCGGCGATCAACTCGGCTTTGGGGTCGGATCTGGGATCGGCGCTGAAAAGCCCCGCCTGGTCCGTCAAAAGCACCAGTAAATCGGCCTCAATCAGATTGGCCACCAATGAGGCCAAGGTGTCGTTATCCCCGAATCGCAGCTCTTCGGTACTGACCGTGTCGTTTTCGTTCACGATGGGAACAATCCCGAGGTCCAAGAGAGTACGCAAGGTACTGCGTGCGTTGAGGTAGCGCTGCCGGTCGGTCAAATCGGCATAACTCAACAACACTTGCGCGGTATGCAGACCGTGGGTGGCAAAAACCCGTTCGTAGGCATGGATCAGGTTCATTTGGCCCACAGCGGCCGCGGCTTGGAGATCGTGCAGGGCGTGGGGCCTCGTCGACCAGCCCAAGGTCACCATGCCCGCAGCCACCGCCCCGGACGAAACCAGCACCATTTTTTTTCCCAGCTGGCTGAGCGCAGCCATTTGATGAGCCCACGCGGAAATCGCCTGCTCGTCGAGGCCACGCCCGTCGTTGGTCACCAACGAGCTGCCCACTTTAACCACCCAGCGTCGGCTGGCTCCATAATGCACTCGGTTCGACATGGACTCTGACATCACACCGCTGCGTATTCAGGTTTCCAAGGGATCATACGGTTCGTCGGACGGCTGCGCAGACGCGGAATCTGTCGCCTCCGCTCGGAACTGCTCTAGCCGCTGCATGAGCGCTTCGCATAAGGTCCGGGTCCCCTCGCCGGTTTTGGCGGAGATGGAAAAAACCGGTCCCTGCCACTCAAGACCATCGGTGAGTTCTCTGAGCTTTTGCTCGCGCATCTCGGGCGTCAGCAGATCGATTTTATTCAGCACCAACCAACGTTCGCGGACCGCCAAATCCGGGCTGAACCGCTCCAACTCAGCCGCCAATGTCCGCGCTTCTCCCACTAAATCGGATTCGGCAGGATCAGACGACCCATCCACAATATGGAGAATCAGGCGGGTGCGCTGCAAATGCTTCAGGAAGCGAATACCGAGACCCGCTCCTTCGGCAGCGCCTTCAATCAAACCCGGCACGTCGGCAATCACGAAACTCCGGTGCGTACCCACCGACACGACGCCCAGGTGGGGATGTAAGGTCGTGAATGGATAATCCGCCACTTTCGGACGCGCCCCGGAAACCGCGCGGATAAAACTGGACTTCCCGGCGTTGGGCATGCCCAATAAACCGACGTCGGCGAGGACGTTCAGCTCCAACCGGAGTTCGCGCTGCTCTCCGGGCGTGCCCTTGGTGAACTGCCTCGGTGCCCGATTGGTACTGCTCTTGTAGCGGGTGTTGCCTAAACCATGGAAACCGCCTTTGGCCACCAACAACTTTTGGCCGGGCCCAACCAGATCTCCGAGCATCTCCTCGGTCTCCATGTCGTAGACCAAAGTACCCACAGGAACGGGCACAATGCAGTCGGCGCCGCTTTTGCCGGTGCATTGACGTCCCCGTCCGCTGGCGCCACTTTCCGCCCGGAACTGACGGGAAACACGAAAATCGGCCAGCGTATTGATGTTCGGGTCGGCAAGAAGATAAACGCTACCCCCGTCGCCCCCGTCACCCCCGTCCGGACCGCCGAAGGGAATAAACTTCTCGCGGCGAAAACTGACGCAACCATCGCCGCCCTTACCGGCGAAGACTCGAATACTGGCCTCGTCGACAAATTTCATTTGAGATGCCTATCGCCAAGCAACCATGACGCTATTTTAAATGTCCCCAAACAAAAAAGCCCCGCGTTGGACGCAGGGCTTTCCTTAGACTTCGAAGGCGGTAGCTAGTCGGCAATCACGCTGACAAACTTGCGGTTGTTCGGACCTTTGGTTTCAAACACCACGCGTCCGTCTGATTTCGCGAACAGCGTGTGATCTTTACCACAACCCACATTCACGCCCGCGTGGAAACGCGTACCGCGTTGACGGACGATGATGTTACCCGCCAATACTTCCTGGCCGCCGAAACGCTTGACGCCCAGGCGTTTTGAATGGGAATCGCGACCGTTGCGTGTACTACCGCCGGCTTTCTTGTGTGCCATTGTCAATCACCTCTGAATTTTGGGGCCTTGGCACAACGTATGTAAGAGGTGTGCCTGCGCCGCGTTCACCATCCAGCTATCTGGTTTTAAGCGCCTTCGATACCGGTGATCTCGACTTCTGTATAGTCTTGGCGATGACCGGCGCGTCGCATGTAATGTTTACGACGTCGAAACTTGATGATTTCCACTTTCTTTCCGCGCGCCTGAGCACGCACCTTGGCAGTCACCTTGCCGCCCTCGACATAAGGTTTACCGACCGTGATGCCATCGCCGGCACCGACTAGCAACACCTTGTCGAATTCGACCGTGCCGCCTTCTTCTGCCGGAAGCTTTTCTACTCGCAGTATGTCGCCCTGCTGAACCCGGTATTGTTTGCCACCGGTATGGATAACCGCGTACATTTTGGATTTTCCCTAAAGGCGCGTTCTGAAACCGTACTTTATGGGTACGAACAAAGACCGGCAATTCTATCCGGGTGCTCGGGGCAGGTCAATGCATTTACACGCGATAAACGTCACCGAAAAGCACCTGAAAAAATAAAGCATCACAAATCGCGGTCCGGTCGATTACAATAGCGCGATTTTTTTTGCCGAGATTTCGAGACATTATTTATGGATTTGCGCGAAGTCCTTGCCTCAGTGGCGGACGACCTTGAGCGTGTGGACTCGTTCATGCGGACCTCACTGGAATCACCGGTGACGCTGATTCAGCAACTCAGCCACCACATTATCGACAGCGGCGGCAAAAGGCTCCGGCCCACCGTCGTCCTACTGGCGGCGCGGGCGTGTGGCTACACAGGCGAGGATCATGTGAAGCTGGCGGCCTCGACCGAAATGGTCCACACGGCGACATTATTACACGATGATGTGATCGACGAGTCCCGGATGCGGCGCGGGAAAAAGACTGCCAATGAGATCTGGGGAAACGAGGCCAGTGTGTTGGTGGGCGATTACCTCTACTCGCGCGCAACTCAGCTCATCTCCGGAGTCTCCCGCCTGGACGTGGTCCAAGTGCTGTCCGACGCGGCGAACGATATTGCGCAAGGCGAAATCATTCAGCTCTCGAACAAATACAATGCCGATTTGTCGGAAAAAGACTATTTCGCCACCATCCGCAGCAAGACCTCCCGATTGTTTCAGGCCAGCGCAGAAATCGGCACCCTAATTGCCGAAGCGGCGCCGGAGGTGACCCATCAGGTCTCTCAATACGGCTTGCATCTCGGCAATGCGTTCCAGTTGATCGACGATGCTCTGGACTACAACGGCTCCACGGATGAAATCGGCAAAAATGTCGGTGACGATCTGTCAGACGGCAAAGCCACCATCCCGCTCATTCATGCCATGCGTCACGGGTCGAAAGAGCAAGCCGAACTGATCCGTGGGGCCATCAAAAAGGGAGATGTGTCGCGCCTACAGGAAGTCATTGCGGCAATTGAATCGACCGGGGCAATCGAATACACTTCGCGGCTCGCCCGGGACGAAGTCCATAAAGCGGTTTCACACCTGTCCGTGCTGGAACAATCCAAATACCGCGACGCGATGGAACAACTGGCTTTGTTCACCATCGAAAGGCGATACTGAACAAACCGGGGTGTAGCTCAGCTTGGTAGAGCGCTGCCTTCGGGAGGCAGAGGTCGTAGGTTCGAATCCTGTCACCCCGACCAATAACTAACGGCGCGGAACGTACAACCCGCGCCGTTTTTATTTATCCCGCCGAACCGTCTGCGATTCTTGCCGGCCCTGCTTCATCTGTTTTCGCTCCGGCGGGACCGGATCATATCCCCAGGTTCCCCAAGGGTGGCAACGCAGCAAACGCCGCAACGCCAACCAGCTCCCGATCAACGCCCCGTGCACCTGGATCGCCTCCATTGCATACGCTGAGCATGTGGGCGTATGCCGACAATGGGGACCCAACAGCGGCGAGATCACAACCTGATACCCCCGGATCAGTCCACGCATGAGACGACCGACCGGATCAAGGCGCATGGGAAGCCCCAAGGTGCCGGCGGGTCAGTGCGTGGAGCAGGACACCCCACCGCGCTTTTTCATCCCAGATTTGACAGTCGTGCAAGCTGCGCCACCTTTCGCTAGAATGCGCTTCTTTCTAAACGTTACAATGTATCATCTTCCTTGCGAGGATACGCTTGAACCTCCCCCTCAGCAAATACGTAGCGACCACGCCCAGGAAGACTGTGCCAGGACAACTCTGTCGGATAATCCTCATCTCGACCGCGCTATTTTTGGTGGGTTGCCAGGGAGAGGAAAGCAGCGATCAAATCCAAATATTGGTCAGTGTGTTACCCGAGAAAACCTTCGTGGAGGCCGTTGGGGGCGATCGCGTTCGGGTGATGGTTTTGGTCCCACCGGGCGCCGGGCACGAGGCCATAGAACCCTCACCGAGAGAGGCCATCGAGCTGACCAGGGCCCAAGTCTACTTTCGAATCGGCGCCGAATTTGAGGAAGGCTGGCTGGAACGATTACGGGCAAGCAACCCGAACCTTCGAGTCGTGGATCTCCGTAAAGACATCGCGCTTCGGCGCCTAGTCGAATGGTCCGCATCAGACGCCCACGAACACCACGCGCACGGCATACTGGACCCCCATATCTGGACCGACCCATTGAATGTGGAAATCATCGCCCGCGTCATTCGCGATGAGCTGACCCAACTCGACCCCGATTATGCTGCGGACTATGCGTCTCGCTTTGAGACTTTCGCCCAGTCGATTCGAACATTGCACGAAGACATTCTGCAACAACTCAGCGATTGCGCAGGCTGCTCTTTCTTGGTTTTCCATCCCGCCTGGGGTTATTTCGCCGACCGCTATCATCTCCGGCAAATCCCGATCGAGATCGAAGGCAAAGAACCCAGTGCCCGGGAATTGGCCGCTATCATCGACTTGGCCCGCGCCGAGGGCTTGAAAACCCTGTGGGCCCAACCGCAGTACGCAATCCGTTCGGCGACGGTGGTCGCCGAGGCGATTGGCGCGCGGGTGATTCTCGCCGATCCCCTGTCGGAGAACTACTTCGCCGAAATGCGGCATGTCGCAAACCTCGTCAGTGAGCAACGGACGCCCCCATGACGGTGGTTGTGGAAGCGCAAGGACTCAGCTATCGAATCGGCACGCACAGCGTGCTGGAGGAGATCTCATTCTCCCTGCGCCGCGGTGAACGCATGCTCATCGTCGGGCCCAACGGAGGCGGAAAATCCACGCTTCTGAAGCTGATGGCGGGACAACTGTCGACTCAAACCGGTCGGATCGAAGCCTTGGGCGACAACCCCGCACGCGTGCGCAACCAAATTGGCTGGGTCTCACAATTCGCACCCCAACATTCGTGGTTCCCGCTGTCGGTTCGACAACTGGTCCTGACCGGTTGCCTGCAGGGTGCGATGCCACGCTTACGCTATACCCGGACCGAACGCCATACGGCCGACCGCGCGCTCAACGATATGGGCCTACTCGCTCTTAAGGAGCGTGCGGTTTCAAAACTGTCCGGGGGAGAGATGCAGCGGGCTCTGATCGCCCGCGCATTGGCGACCGAACCCCGTTTGCTGCTGCTCGATGAGCCCACGGCCAATCTCGACCCCACCTCGGAGCAACGCCTGTTTGAGCGACTGGGACGGTTAAGCGAGCGGTTAACGGTCGTGATGGTCTCTCACAATCTTCAGTTAGCGAAAACCTGGGCAAACCGATGCCTCTACGTTAACCGAACCGGCCGTGAGCTCTCACCCGGCGCCGAGCATGAAGCCGCACTCCACTTAATGTTCCCTGAGCCACCGCTCACAGAAACCGGAGCAACCAGGGCCCATGTTTGAATTGGCGCAACAAGCCCTGAGCAACCTGGTAAACCACGCGTTCCTTCAGAACGCCATGATCGGTGGCGTCCTGGCCGGAGTTGCCTGCGGCCTGATTGGCCCGTTCGTGGTGATGCGCCGTATCGGGTATATGGCAGGCGGCATCAGTCACGGCGTTTTGGGCGGCATGGGGGCCGCGTTTTTGCTCGGCGTGGCGCCGCTTTATGGTGCGATCCTAAGCGCGGTGGCGATGGCGCTGCTGATCGGCTGGGTCAACCTACGATGGCGAGCGCATGAAGATACGTTGATCAGCGCGGTGTGGGCAACGGGCATGGCGTTGGGGATTATTTTCATGCATCAATCTCCCGGCTACCGAGTCGATTTGATGAGCTATTTGTTCGGCAACATTCTTTTTGTCGGGCGCTCGGATCTGCTGATGATGGCCGGGGTCGATCTGGTGCTGCTCACAGTGTTGTTGGGCTATCAGAAATACTTGGTCGCGATCAGCTTTGACGAAGCATTCGCACGCCAGCGGAGTATTCCGGTAACGTTTCTTTCTCTCCTACTGTTGGTCTTGGTGGCACTCACCGTGGTCATACTGATTCAGATCGTGGGCCTGATTCTGGTCATCGCGTTGCTTACATTGCCCGCCGCGGCCGCTGGCCGCTACAGCCGCTCAGTGGGTTCGATGATGGTCATCGCCACCGTCTTGACGATCCTATGCGTCCAGGGCGGATTGGTTGTTTCCTATGCCACAGACTGGCCGAGCGGACCGACCATCGTTCTGGCCACGGCCGGCGTGTTCGTGCTGTCGTTGTTGGCCCCCCGTGGGACGGCGATCATCCGGCAGAAACCACATGCCGAAGAAGGGGGAAGCACATGACGGAAGAAACGGTGCTGAGCCAATTCCCCTCGCCCCGGCACAATCACCGCCGCTGCATCGCCGACGCCATGGCGGACGCGGAAAAACACTGCCGAACCCATGGGCTTAGGCTGACACCGATCAGGCGACGGGTGTTGGAGCTCATCTGGCAAGACCATGTCCCCATCAAAGCCTATGATTTGCTCTCCCTGCTGCAGCAAGAAGGGCACAAAGCAGCCCCCCCCACCGTGTACCGCGCCTTGGACTTTCTTATCGACGCCGGCGTCGTACACCGACTGGACACGCTGAACGCATTTGTCGGTTGCGTCGACCCCGCCACCGATCATAGCGGCCAGTTTTTTATCTGCACACAATGCCAGATGGTGGCTGAGATACGCTCGACAAGTATTGGTCAGGCCATTGAGAAAGAAGCCGTCAAGGTGGGCTTTCGAGTACGTAGCCGTCCTATGGAGATCCCTGGGCTCTGCCCCCGCTGCGCAAATCACTAGGCGGGTTTTTCATTAAAGTCCCCTCTCCAGATTCCGACAACTCAACAGGGAGGAAAGGCTGAATGAAACACAAGATCAACGTGGCGCATCTGACGGTCGGAATGTATGTGACCGAGCTGGATCGCCCCTGGACCGAAACGCCTTTTCTGTTCCAGGGTTTCACCATCGAAAGCGACGATGATCTGACCCAGCTTCGGGAGCTGTGTGACCATGTCTACATTCTGGGAGATGCGCCGCAGCTAGCAAAAGAAAAGCCGGCCCAGACAGACCTCGCCAAAGCGAATAGCCCAGAACCCGCCAAGGCCGCTACGGACCCGTCGGCGCAGTTCCTCGACCGTATCCGCGAGACCACCAAATTGCGTGATCGCAGTTGCGCCCTAGTCACCAGCGTACTCAAGTCCGTCGCCTCCGAGAAAAAGCCGGACCTCGCTCAGATCCAGGACATCGTCAGCGAACTGATTCGGGCCAACAATTCGGCGCAAGATGCCTCGCTATGGTTAACGATGATGCGAAACGACCAGCACGATGCAACGGCCGTTCACGGATTCAACACTGCCGTGATCGCCATCGCACTGGCCCGCTTGGCCAAACTGCCGTTGAAAGCCATGAAATCGGTTGGTACGGCGGCACTGCTGCACGACGTGGGCAAGGCCAAGACACCCGCGTCCATCCTCTATAAAGCCGGCCCGCTGAGTCCTCAGGAATTCGAAATTGTCCGCCGTCATGCAGCGGATGGTTATGAAGCTTTGAAATCATCGGAAGAACTACCCGAATCGACCGCAGAGATCATCTTCAGTCACCACGAGCGCCTTGATGGGCGCGGCTACCCACGGGGTCTGTCGGGAACGGCGATCAATCAAGAAGCACGCATCGTGATGACCGCAGAGGTTTACGACGAGTTGACGAATGAGCGGGTCTATCATGAAGCGATGGCACCGCAACAAGCATTGGCACTGATGCGCAAACAAGCCAAGGGACATTTCGGGGAGGACATGCTCCAATACTTTCTCGACTGTCTGGGAAATCATCCCGTGGGCAGCTTGATCCAGTTAGACAATGGCGCCATGGGAGTGGTCATTTCCCACAACAAAAGACGCCCCACCCAGCCCTTGGTGATGCTACTGCGGGACCAGAAGGGCCAGCCACTGAGCGATCGTCCCATTGTCAATTTGGCCCTCACCAACCCCACCGACAAAAACTCGCCTTCCCGGATACTCCGGGCACTGGACGCCAAAAAGGCCGGAATCGACATCGCGGGTGAAGCCAAAGAGATGATCGAAAAATCCCACCACGAATAGCAATTCTCGACCCAAGTCGGCACCCAAAGACCCCCTGGCCAATCACGATTGGGTTCTCGCCTCACAACCAGTAACGCAGCAACCAAGCCGCGGACTCCGCCACACGACTCAACCGACCGCGTTTTTGCCACTGGCCGAGGTCGACTTCCGCGGCTTCGGATTCACACGCCAGCAAGTGCGCCTCCAAGGTATGACAGAAATCCAGGGAACGGGTAAAGAGATTCAACTCCTCGTTCAAGAAAAAGCTGCGAACGTCGAGGTTTGCCGTGCCCACCGAGGCATACGCACCATCGGCAACCACCGCCTTGGTATGGAGCAGGCGAGGACCATACTCAAACACGCGAACCCCGGCCTCCAACAGGCGACCATACTCCGCTCTCGCGGCCCAACGGGCGAGCGGAACGTCGCTGACGGCAGGCAGTAACACGTGCACATCGACACCACGTTCGGCGCAGGTCATCAAACTCCGACGCGTGACTGGATCCGGGACGAAATAGGGCGTCGCAAGATACAAACGCTTCCGCGCGCGACGAAATAGATCCAGATACGCCCATCGCAGCTGCTGACGGCAACCGGGAGAGGACGTAGGCACCAGCGCGCTGGGCCGTAAACCGTCGTTGGAAGGCGGCGGAGAAGCGGTGTGCCGTGGCCACCAAACCGCTTCGATGATGCTCCGAGCCCACCGTGCCAGGTACCCCTCGAACCGAACGTGCGCGTCCAACCAGCGCTCATCATCGTAATATGTCCGGGAGCTCTCTTGATGGATATTGAATCCGCCGAGATAAGCCACGTCCGAGTCCACGACCAGCAACTTTCGGTGATCGCGTCGATTGAAACGAAACGGGTCCCGCCATTGCCAACGGTGAAAATATCTCAACTCGATGCTGTGCTGACTCAGATACGCACGCAACTTCCGGGACCATACCGGCGGCGTGCCCACCGCATCGAGCTGAACGCGCACGGTGACCCCGGCTTTGACCCGCTCCGCCAAAGCTTCGGCGAAGCGCCAACCCACGGGATCGTCGCCGAAGATATAACAGACCAAAGAGATATCAGAACGCGCCTTGCCGATATCGATCAACATGGCGTTATAGAGTCGGTCGCCCTCAGTAAACAGCTGCAGCGGATCGGCCCCGATGCCGAGATCGGGCAGACATGCTCGATCGTGGTCACTTGCGTATCTCGCCACACCACCCCCATCCACCTGTCGACGCCACCGAACCGTTCATCAAACCGGCCAGCTTCCAACACCGAACTCTACCCGATTAACGCGACGAGGCGCCCCTTTTGCGGTGACAGCTCGAACGTCGCGCACGGGGAGGATTAATCGGGGCGAAGGCGACGACGTTCCGCACGCCCTCCGCCTGCGTGTCGAACGACTGACTTGACGTGGGGGAAGGGGGCGAATCGTTTCTCGAACCATAGCAAAAACAAAAGGGCCACCTGACGGTGGCCCTTTTGACAATTGGCGCGCCCGGAAGGATTCGAACCTCCGACCGCCTGGTTCGTAGCCAGGTACTCTATCCAGCTGAGCTACGGGCGCGTGAAAGCCGGCAGATTATCGAGAGAACACCCTTAGGTGTCAAGTTAGCGAAAAATCGCGTCCGAAAGACCCGATGGAGAACACTGCAACAGTTCCCATCGGCAAACGGCCAGATTGAACAACCCAACGATGGCCGGATAATTTGGCGGAGAGAGAGGGATTCGAACCCTCGATGGGCTTTTAACCCATACTCCCTTAGCAGGGGAGCGCCTTCAGCCGCTCGGCCATCTCTCCGTATGCTGTCTAACCGACCAAACGCCCATCGCGTGGCCAGTTGAGAAGTCACGTCACCATGAAGAACCGAACATGCCCATCTACGCGCAGCCTGTTGGCATCGTCTCGACAGCCATTCGCGTCAGAGACGCCATTGTTCGGGTCCATTTGTGGGCGACACCGTACCGGACAGTCCAACACCGCCCCTAAAGGGACGCCTAGGATACTGGCGTGACGACGCCACGTCTAGAACCCGTGACTATTGGCTTGGCCTTCCTGCTCTTCTTGCTCTCGTTTGATGCGCTCGTATATCTCTTCGCGATGAACCGCGACATGTTTCGGTGCGTTAATACCAATTCGAACTTGGTTACCCTTGACACCGAGGACCGTTACAGTCACGTCGTCGCCCACCATGACGGTCTCACCTACTCGCCTTGTTAGTATCAGCATCGTGCAACTCCTTGCGACCTGTGCCGTGCCCCCGCGACAATCGCAGCTAACGCGTAAAAAAAACGATTGAATCCACCATTATCTTTCTATGCCAAATTTAGGTAATTTATTGGCAATCAAATAACTCTCCAAACTCTGGGAAACGCCACAACCGGTTAAGTTCCCCCTAACCCATCAACCTCCCCATATATTACCTTACGGCTCCGAGGCAAGGTTGCCCTGTGGTCCGTTTTCTAGCCCGAATGCTTCATGCAGCGTCCGGACAGCCAGCTCTAAGTATTTTTCGTGCAATACCACCGAAATCTTTATCTCGGACGTCGAAATCATTCGAATATTGATACCCTCGGCGGCCAAGGCATTGAACATCCGCGAAGCGACGCCGGCATGAGAACGCATCCCCACACCCACCACTGAAACCTTGACGATGCGGTCATCGCCCGAGACTTCTTTAGCGCCCAAATCGGCACGGTGCGCGTTAAGTATTTCCTGGGCTTTGGCATAGTCGTTGCGATTAACGGTAAAGGTCATGTCTGTCGTGCCATCGGTGGCAACGTTCTGCACGATCATGTCCACTTCGATGTTCGCATCGGCAATGGGCCCAAGAACCCGGTAAGCCACGCCCGGTTGATCGGAGATCCCCTTGACGGTAACTTGCGCCTCATCACGATTGTAGGCGATGCCTGAAATAATCGCTTCTTCCACGTCATTTGCCTCATAAGTAACCAGGGTGCCCGGTCCTTCTTCAAAACTGGACAACACGCGCAAAGGCACGTTGTACTTGCCCGCAAACTCCACCGACCGAATCTGCAGTACTTTGGTGCCCAGGCTGGCCAACTCCAGCATTTCTTCAAAGGTAATGCGATCGAGCCGATGGGCATTTGGAACAATACGCGGATCGGCCGTATACACGCCGTCGACGTCGGTGTAGATCTGGCATTCATCTGCCTTGAGCCCTGCAGCCAACGCCACGGCCGTCGTATCCGACCCGCCTCGACCGAGTGTGGTGATGTTGCCGTGTTGGTCTACCCCTTGAAAGCCCGCAACCACCACCACGCCACCGCGCTTAAGATCAGCATGAATGTGCTTATCATCGATGGCACGAATGCGAGCCTTGCCGTGTGCGTCGTCTGTCAGAATCCGGACTTGACCACCGGTATACGAACGGGCCGCTTGCCCGAGTTTTTGGAGCACCATACTCAGTAAGGCGATGGTGACCTGTTCACCCGTCGAGAGCAGCACATCGAGTTCTCGCGCTGAAGGCCGAGGATGGATTTCATGAGCGAGGGCCAAAAGTCGATTTGTCTCACCGCTCATGGCCGAGACCACCACCACGACCTCGTGCCCCGCATTTCGCGTGGCGATGACCTTCCGCGCAACGCTTTCGATGCGTTCCACGCTACCCACCGAAGTACCACCAAACTTTTGAACGATAAGCGCCATAGAGCCAACCGAAACTTTAAACACAAAAACACGACGTGGGTTCTGAACCCAGCCCGACGACGTACCAAGACCTTGGAGTGACCCGCGAGCGGCGCCATCACCTGACCGCGATGGTATCGCAACGACTCAGCCCAACCCGTCCATCGACAAAACCGATGAAACAGAAAGGCTTACCTGGACCCATGATCGCCACGGATGAAAGAGAGATGCGTTCCTTTGCAGCAGTGGGGACAGGTTCAGCCTGGTGAGAAACTGCGGCCGCGTTATTCTAGCCTGTTGGAGCCGCGCCGGTCATCCATGGGCGACCGCGCCACTGCCGTATATCGATCCGCCATAAAATAACTCACTGCCCGGACTCAAGTCTTATTCACGTCGGGCCGTCTCATCTCACGCGTCCACCCAGATTTGGTCGTCTTCGATCTTGGCCTGGTAGGTCTTCAAGCGCCGCTCCCCACGAAGCGGATTGAGAAGTCGAATCGCATTAGGCCAGTTCGCCCACTCTTTCACTTCGCCCGTGCGCACATCAAACCGTGCCCGGTGTAAAGGGCAAATCACACAGCCATCTTCCAGTCGACCGCGATCCAATGGCGCCCAGGTGTGGGGACACAACCGTTGAGTTGCGTAAACGCCGTCTTCAAAACGATAAATCACCACGGATGCGCTGCCGATGTCCACTTTCTTCATCCCGCCCATCGGGACATCATCCAACTGACAAACGGGTACAAACATTGTTTGGATTCTCCTCAGATCCCCGAAAGTACCGGCCGGGGCGCCCGTTTTATTCTGCGCCGACGCTGTTTCGACACTCAGCCAACGCGAGAATGATGAGATGCAGCGTCATGCCACGGCGTATCGAGGCACATCATGCGCGCGCCTTAAACCGCTGCAGGTCGTCGAATACCGGCAAATCAGGGCACAGCCAAACTTGACAACGCCCCGATGCTCAACGAGATTTACAATCATAAGTCACTGCACCAAATGCCGGTGCAGCAATCCTCGCATGAGCATTGCCAAACAACGATATAACAAGAATTCATAACAAAAACACCCGTGTCGCCGGAGGAGGCCACTCCCGCCATGATCATCATTGGCTCGATCTGGAAGTATCTTCGATTCGTTATTGTTCCCTACGCTTTGCTCTTGTCGGTCCCACTTTTCATCTGGGGTGGCTCCGCTCTGGGCTGGTTTACCGTCAGCGTCTTCCTGGTCATGGTGCTGGCCGACCTGTTTTTGGGAGAAGACACCAAAGAGTACGCGGGGCAGTACCGCTATCTGGGTCTTTTCGTGTGGCTGGAAAGCTCGGCCATTGTATGTTTCGCATCCGTTATTTTGGCGTTTGCCTGGAGCCTGGGCATTCGTCAAGGAGTGGACTTGTTCGGCGTGGCGGCGCTCACCCATGCCTTCACCGGTTTTGATGCCGCAACCACTCACCAGAACAATCCATGGAGTTACTATGCCGCAGGCTTTTTTCTGGCTGGATTCTCCGGGGGTCTTGTCGGCTCTGTGGTCGGTCACAACATGACCCATCGCACGTTCAATCCCGTTTCGGTCTGGATCGGGCGAATCGGCCAGGCCTTCAGCATGTTTACCTACTTCTCCATTCGCCATCCTTTCGGGCATCACAATCTCGTGGGCACGCCCAAAGATCCTTCATGGGCGCGGCGCGGGGAAAACTACTTCACTTTCCGCATGCGTTCCGTTTGGGGTCAGTACAAAATGACCTGGCAGCTTGAAAAAACGCGGCTCCATCGAATGGGATACTCCGTTTGGAGCTGGCGCAACCAAGCCATTCATGGCTGGCTGATGGAAGCGACGGTTGCCAGTGTCTTTATCTACGCGGCCGGGTGGCTGGGTTTGTTCGCGTATCTCGCCATCGGCTTTGTCTCCCATTCTGTTTTGGAACTGGTGAATTACGTGGAGCACTATGGACTGGTCCGCGTTCCCACCGAGCCGTTTCAATATCGCCACGCCTGGAATGACAACCACCGCATGACCCTTTGGGTCGGCATGGCGATCACGCGGCACTCCCATCATCACTTCGACGCCCAAGTAGAAGAATATGAGCTCAAGCCCCTGGTAAATGAAGCGCCCACCACCCCGTGGGGTTATTTCCCGAGCTTCTTCGCCGCTTTGGTGCCCCCCATATGGCATCGCGTCATTGTGCCGAAACTGCTCGACTGGGATCAGCGTTTCGCAACGAGTGAAGAACGTGCATTAGCCGCTCGGGAAAACATTCGAAGCGGTATACCCGCGTTGGTCCAGGCCGGCCAGGATTACCTCAACCAACGGACCGGGTCTGATCACACGGCAGGACAACCGGCCTAACCTCCCCGCCTGAACCGATGACGTCAAGATCGGAGGCGCGACTCGGTTACACAAACCCTAACCGCGTCCAACTCTATCTGATTGATTAACAAACTTTGACAGCCAGATAAACCACTGCTAGTCGTTAATGAAGTCTATATACTTCGGTTCAAACAGACTGTTCCCAAAACGAAGATTGAACCGACTTGCCGAAAAAAGACAACACGGCGTAAGAGCCAATCAGGTTACGACCCCTGTGCGAGGAGATCCCCTAATGCAAGCCATCAGTTCAATGTGGAAATACGGAAAATACTTTGTCGCGGCCTGGGCCATGCTTCTGGCATTGCCGTTGTTTATCCTCGGCGGTAGCGCGTTGACGGTTTATGCCGTGGCCCTCATTGCGCTGGTGCTGGTCGGGGATTTGTTTTTTGGCGAAGACTATAAGGAATACGAGGGCACCTATCGATTTCCCGGGCTGTTTTTCTGGCTGGAAACGGCCAGCCAAGCCATTATGATCGCCACCACCGTTTTGTATGCATGGCTGCTTGGGCTGCCGGAACTGGATCTACTTGGAATTGCGGCCGCTACGCAGCAGCTGACCGGCTGGGATGTCATGGCGGCCCAGGCACACAACCCCTGGCATTTCTACGTCGCCGCCTTCTTTATCACGGCTGCCGGAGGTGCCTTGGTCAATGTCGCCATTGCCCATAACCTGATTCACCGCACTTACGACCTGAAATCTGTCTGGGTGGGACGGGCAGGCGAGGCGTTCGGCCTGTTCACCTATTTTTCCATCCGCCACCCCTACGGCCATCACAACCTGGTCGGCACCCGCGAAGACCCCGCATGGGCCCGCCGGGGCGAAAACTTCTACCATTTCGTGGTCCGTTCCATCGTCGGCCAGTACAAAATGACCTGGGACCTGGAGGCCGAACGGCTGCGAAAAATCGGCAAACCGGTATGGAGTTGGCACAATGCCGCGCTGCAAGGATGGGCGCTGGAGGTGCTGGTCGTCGCTCTGTTCGTGTGGGTCGCCGGTTGGGTCGGCCTGTTGAACATTCTCGGCATCGGTCTAGTCACCCATGTCATGCTGGAGTTTGCGAATTACATGGAACACTACGGCTTGGTGCGGGTCCCCTCGGAGCCATTTCAAATACGCCACGCCTGGAACGACAACCACCGCATGTCCCTTTGGGTGGTCGCCGGCGTACCACGTCATGCGCACCATCACGCTGACGCCCAGGTAGAACACTACGAACTCAAACCCTACCCGGAGGCTCCGCGGACCATCGCCGGGTACGTCGGTACGGCACTGATATCCCTGGTACCGCCGCTGTGGCACAAGTTGATGACGCCGCGCTTGCTGGAATGGGACGAGAAGTATGCGACGCCGGAAGAAAGACTGATCGCCGCCGAAGAAAACCGCCTCAGCGGTATTCCAGAACTGGTCGCGGCCGCAGCCGCTTATCAACCAAGTCCCGCGCGCGAATCGCATCGGCCTACAATTTCGCAACCAGCCTAACAAAACATCCTCGCGCGGCCGGTACCCGCTACCCCGGCCGCGCCCTTGAGGGTTTTCCGCCGACCAACTTGACCAACCGTTCAATTCGACCAATAGTGTAGTTGTCCCGCGGACGTGGAGACGCTATGGTTTGCATCGAACCCAAACGGCCAGACATACGATAAAGGTGAATTCTCGGGCCATGCCCATCGGTTTCGGCAAAAGGTTCTTGAATACAATTCGTTAAAAATTGCTGAGCCAAAGGCCGAAGTTCCGCTATGATCTGGCAGTCTCTCGGCAGAAAGCGCACAATGCCGCTTCTGGTGTCGTAGGAAAATCTCGAGGGAACAACAAACGGCAAATCGTGTCGGGACAGTAAATACCGAGAGAGGCTTGCCCTGCAAAGCAGCCGTTTAACCGCTTTTCAATACACCGCAATCAAAGCAAAAGGCCTTACAAGGAGGTTATAGCGTGAAATTGAGCAGCCGATTATTGCTCGTGGGAGCCTTGTTCACAGGCTGCCTTCCCGCCTTCGCCACGTTAACAACAGTCGACACGTCACCGACTGCATCCATTCGAGAATCACTCCAGAGCATGGATGGCGAACGTTTGGCAAATGCGAACAGCGAACCGGGCAACTGGCTCGCTCATGGCCGCACCTACTCCGAACAACGTTACAGTCCACTCGAGTCCATCGACACCAACAACGTGGGTGAGTTAGGACTGGCTTGGTACTGGGATACCAACGTCACCCGCGCACACGAAGCGACCCCCATTGTGGTCGACGGCATCATGTACGCGACCGGCCCATGGAGTGAAGTCTATGCCCTGGATGCGCGCACGGGTGAATTGCTTTGGCGAAACGACCTCAACGTCGACAAGTCCCGAGGCCAGTATGCGTGTTGCGATGTGGGCAACCGCGGACCGGCCGTGTGGAAGGGCAAAGTCTTTGTCGGCACCATCGACGGCCGCATGGTGGCGCTCGATGCGGTCAGCGGCGAAATCCTTTGGGACACCCTGACCATCGACCTCTCTCGCCCCTACACGATTACTGGCGCCCCGCGTGTATTCAACGACAAAGTCATCATCGGCAATGGCGGCGCCGAATACGGTGTGCGCGGCTATGTGACCGCCTATGACACCGAAACCGGCGAACAGGTTTGGCGTTTCTACACGGTTCCCGGAAATCCCGCTGACGGCTTCGAGAACAAAGCCATGGAAATGGCGGCGGAAACGTGGGGAGGTGGACCCTGGTGGGAAGTCGGTGGTGGCGGCACCGCATGGAACTCTTTCGCCTATGACCCCGAACTCAACCTGATCTATATCGGTGTCGGGAACGGCTCTCCTTGGAACAAATACATCCGCAGCCCCGCCGGCGGCGACAATCTGTTCCTGTCGTCCATCGTCGCAGTCGATGCCGATACCGGCGATTACGTCTGGCACTACCAGACAACACCAGGCGAAGGCTGGGACTACACCGCCACGGAACACATGATCCTGGCCGACTTGGAGATCGACGGTCGCGTCCGAAAGGTCATCATGCAGGCGCCGAAGAACGGTTTCTTCTACGTACTCGACCGCGAAACGGGCGAGTTCATCTCGGCGAAAAACTTCGTGCCGGTCACTTGGGCCACCCATATCGACCCAGACACCGGCCGACCGGTCGAAACGGACAACGACTACAAAGACCATATGGTCATCCAGCAGCCCTCGCCCCTCGGCGGACATAACTGGATGCCGATGTGCTATAGCCCCGATACCGGCCTGGTCTATTTCCCCGCACAGGAAATGACCATGGTCTACGACCACGACGAAGAGTTCGTCTACACGCCCGGCTACTGGAACGTGGGCATGAATGTCATGAAAGACATCATGGTGCCCACTTGGGTCGACCCGGCCTTGATCAAGGCCGTCGCGAAAAAATCCGCACGCGGTTATCTGTTGGCCTGGGATCCGGTCAAGCAGCAGTCCGCCTGGCGAGTCGACCACGGCGGCATGTGGAACGGTGGCATGCTCTGCACTGCCGGCGGCTTGGTGTTCGAAGGTAACGGCGACGGCATCTTCGGTGCGTACGACGCTGAAACCGGTCGGCGGCTTTGGGAGTTCGAAGCTCAATCCGGCATCATCGCCCCACCCATCACCTACGAGATCGATGGCGAACAGTACGTCACCGTCTTGGTCGGTTATGGTGGTGCGGTCGGCTTGTCGTTCAGCATGGTAGCGGCGAGCCCGGAGCCGAACCGCCCGGAAGGGCGAATCATGACCTTCAAACTCGGCGCGAGCGAGCAGCTACCCGCGATCGAAAAGAAAGCGAAGCTGCCCGAACCGCCACCCCTTGAGGCGGATCGTGAAACCATCGCGAAGGGCAACAAGCTATATCATCATCACTGTGTCTATTGTCACGGGCCGGGCGCAATCAGCTCGAAATCCCTTGACGATCTGCGCTACATGGATGCGGAAACTCACGCCAACTTCAACGCCATCGTCCTCGGCGGCAGTGAAGAGCACCTGGGCATGCCGGGACACGGCGCGAAAATGAGCGTAGACGAAGTCGAGGCGATTCACGCCTACCTGACCAAACTCGGTCACAAGACACTGAAGGCCGAACAAGCACCCGAATGGTGGAAGTCCATCAAGTCGGTCGTATACGGCGTGCTTGCCGCCATAGTCGGGTTCTTCACTGGCATCTTCAGTTGGCTCATGAACGCCGGCGCTTAAACGACTATCGCGCTAAAAAAGCGCGGCAGGTTGAATACTTGCCGCGCTTTTTTATTCCCATCAGCCGCCCGGTGGTTTTTGGACAAAAAAATATCGGTACTCAAGGCACCGAGCGTCAGTACATCACACCGCTCACAAGCGCGCTTCGACCCAAGCGGCCACGTCCGCCAGGGCAGCATCCAAGTTGGACGGATCACTGCCTCCAGCCTGGGCCATATCCGCTCGTCCACCCCCGCGGCCGCCCACCTGGGACGCCACATGATTGGCAAGTTCGCCGGCCGGAACGGTTTGACACAAATCCTTGGTCACGCCCACCACCAAGACGACCTTCCCCTCATCGGCGCTCGCCAGCACGATCGCGGCAGTACCCAAGCGGTTTTTTAAATCGTCAACCGCTGTTCGCAAAGCTTTGGCATCAGCACCGTCCAAACGTGCCGCCAAAACTTGGGCATGGCCGACCGTCACGGCCTGGGACGCCAGATCGCCACCACCGCCGGCCGCGAGCTGTCCCCTGAGCTTTTCGAGTTCTTTTTCCAACCGGCGGTTTTGCTCCACCAGCTGCTGCACGCGATGAACCAAACCGTCCCGAGATGTTTTGGTTAGATCAGCCAGATGGGTCAATGTGCTTTCGTTGGCTGCCACCCAACTCAACGCTGCCTCGCCGGTCACGGCCTCGATCCGGCGAACGCCGGCGGCGACTCCAGCCTCGGAAATAATTTTGAACAAGCCGATATCGCCGGTTCTGGCCACATGCGTGCCGCCGCACAGTTCGGTGGAAAACTCACCCAGACGAACCACGCGAACCACGTCGCTGTATTTCTCACCGGCCAACGACAACGCACCGGCGGCAATCGCCTCTTGCAACGGCAGGGAGCGGGTTTCCGCTTCCCGGTTATTCAGAATCTCGGCATTGACCCGCTGCTCGATCTGCGCCAACTCGTCCGGCGTGACAGGTTCAAAGTGTGCAAAGTCGAATCGCAACCGCTCCGCATCGACCAACGACCCTTTCTGCGCGACATGACTGCCAAGCACCCCACGCAAGGCGGCATTGAGCAGATGAGTCGCCGAGTGGTTACGCCGAATCGCATCGCGTCGGATCACGTCCACCTCTGGACGCACGGCGTCACCCACGGCGAGCCGCCCCTCGCGAACGATGCCGATATGAATGTGGACACCACCTTCCTTTTGGGTGTCGATCACCTCGAAACGGCCGCGATCGGTCGCAATCCAACCGCTATCACCCACCTGACCGCCAGACTCGGCATAGAACGGGGTCCGCTCCAGCACGATTCGGCCTTCGCTGCCGGTAGCCAATTCGCCAACGGCCCGACCGTCCGCGAACAAGGCAACCACCTTGGCTTCGTCTTCAGTCCGCTCATAGCCGCTGAAGCGGAACTGACGAACAACATCCGCGTCCACGACGTCGGCAAGGCGGATGGTTTCACCCATCTCGAAATGACTGGCGGCGCGAGCCATCCGACGTTGCTCGGCCATGGCTTGCTCGAAACCCGCCGTGTCCACGTCTAAGCCACGCTCCCGAGCCACATCCGCGGTAAGATCGGCGGGGAATCCGTACGTATCGTACAAGCGAAAAACCGTCTGCCCGGGAATCACAGACCCCGACAAGCCAGCAATGGCTTCCTCCAAATGCCCCATACCCTGGTCCAGCGTCTGCAGGAAACGTTCTTCCTCTTGTCGCAGCACCCGCTCAACCAGCGCCTGTTGGGCCACCAACTCGGGGTACGCTTGGCCCATCTGGCCGACCAAAGGCACCACCATACGGTAGAAAAACGGCTCATCGACACCCAGTTTATGGCCGTGACGGGCGGCCCGTCGAATGATGCGGCGCAATACGTAGCCGCGCCCTTCATTGGATGGCAACACGCCGTCCACCACCAAAAAAGCGCTGGCGCGGATGTGATCGGCAATCACTTTCAGTGAGTTGTTCTGACCGTCTTCGGTTCCGGTGATTTCGGCCGCGGCGTCGATGAGGTGGCGAAACAGATCGATGTCATAATTGCTGTGAACGCCCTGCACCACTGCCGCAAGCCGCTCCAGCCCCATACCGGTGTCCACCGAGGGCTTCGGTAGCGGGTTGAGCGTCCCGTCGGCTTCCCGCGAATATTGCATAAACACGAGATTCCAGATCTCGACGTAGCGATCGCCGTCTTCATCGGGTGTGCCGGGAGGGCCGCCCGGAATTTCGGGACCGTGGTCGTAAAAGATCTCTGAACACGGCCCGCAAGGCCCCGTATCCCCCATGGCCCAGAAGTTGTCCTTCTCGCCGATGCGGGAAAACCGCGAGGGATCGACCCCGATATCGCGCAACCAGATCTCCGCCGCCTCGTCGTCCTGATCGAAAACCGTCACCCAGAGCCGTTCGGCCGGCAACTTAAGCACCCCGGTCAAATATTCCCAGGCAAAGTGAATCGCGTCGCGTTTGAAGTAGTCGCCAAAACTGAAGTTGCCGAGCATTTCGAAAAAGGTATGGTGACGCGCGGTATATCCGACGTTTTCCAGATCGTTGTGTTTGCCGCCCGCCCGCACACAACGCTGGGAACTGGCCGCCCGCGTATAGGGCCGCTGCTCCCGGCCCAGGAACACGTCTTTGAACTGAACCATACCGGCATTGGTGAACAGCAACGTGGGATCATCCGCCGGCACCAGGGCACTGCTGGGCACGACGGTGTGCCCGCGTTCACGGAAGAATTCCAAAAAGCTCTCTCGGAGATCGGCGCTACTGGTCATTTAGATCGAATCCAAATCTGCAATGCTGTTGAGTATAGGGAAAGCGGCCGCAGCGACAAGGCCTTCACCCGAACAGTCGCACCAGCCGCTCCCAGTGTGCCGACACCGGCTAGTCCGCGACATCCACATGCCAGATCGGTGCGCCCAGAACTTGCCGGATCTGACTCGCGCCAAACCCACGCTGCTCCAGAAACCGGGCTTGCTTCAGCCAGGCGCGGCGATCGGCCGGTGGCTTTTCGCCAAAACGTTTCTGCCGTACCTTTTCCAACTGTCGACGCCAGAGCGTTTCGTCATCCGGAAGCCAACGGGAAATGGTGTTCTCGGATACACCGCGCTCGGCCAGTTGATGACGAATCTTAAACGGCCCGTCGCCGCGCTCAATGTGGGAACGCACGAATACCTCGGCAAAGCGCTCATCGCTGAGATAACCGTCGTCGACCAGACGCCCCATCGTGGCCTCGAGGACGCCATTTGATTGCGCATAGGGCGCCAGCCGGCGCCTGATTTCACCGACCGCATACTCACGCTTTGCCAGCAGACGAATAGCCTTTTGATACAGGCCCGATTCATCCAGCGGCGTCTTGTTCGGGGATCTCAGATTCACTGCGGCGACGTGACGGAAGCAAACGCTCACGCAAGGTACGATCCAGTTCCTCGGCGATTTCCGGGTGATCCTTCAAAAACTGGCGGGCGTTTTCTTTTCCCTGACCCACCCGATTGCCCTGGTAGCTGTACCAAGCTCCCGATTTTTCCACAAGGTTGTTTTGCACGCCCAAGTCGATCAGCTCGCCTTCGTGCGAGATGCCTTCGCCATAGAGTATTTCGAACTCGGCCTCTTTGAACGGCGGGGCGACTTTGTTTTTGACGACTTTAACGCGGGTTTGGTTGCCCACAACCTCATCGCCTTTTTTGATCGCGCCGATGCGGCGAATGTCCAGACGCACCGACGAGTAGAACTTGAGGGCATTGCCGCCGGTCGTGGTCTCGGGGTTCCCAAACATTACGCCGATTTTCATCCGGATCTGGTTAATGAAAATTACCAGGCAATTGCTGCGTTTGATATTGGCGGTCAATTTTCGCAGGGCCTGTGACATCAGACGCGCTTGAAGCCCTACGTGGGAATCACCCATTTCGCCTTCGATCTCGGCCTTGGGCGTCAATGCCGCGACCGAGTCGACCACCACCACATCGACCGCACCGGAGCGCACCAACATGTCGGTGATTTCCAGCGCCTGCTCACCGGTATCGGGCTGTGATATCAACAACTCGTCCAAATTCACGCCCAGTTTTTCGGCATACTGCGGATCCAGGGCGTGCTCCGCATCGACAAACGCCGCCGTGCCGCCGGCTTTCTGCGCCTCGGCAACGGTCTGCAGCGTGAGCGTGGTTTTCCCGGATGACTCCGGACCATAGATTTCCACCACACGGCCCCGCGGCAAACCGCCGATACCCAATGCCAAATCCAACGTCAGGGAGCCGGTGGAAACCGCCGTGATATCGTTGACCACCTGCGTATCGCCCAGACGCATGATCGAACCTTTGCCGAATTGCCGTTCGATCTGTCCCAAGGCAGCCGAGAGGGCCTTTTTCCGATTGTCATCCATCTGATTTCCTCACGCGTATTGTCTCTTTCGTCTTCGCTTTGTTTGGCCACCATCGGGACAAACGCCATCTGAGCGTCGGTGCTTGTCGGAACACCGGGTCGGTTCATACTCTCTGGCATCGTCAGGGTGTCTCAGCGCGCTGCGACGACGTCGCATTATTTCACAATTTCCCTCAAGCCCGCAGGGCAATATCCTCACCGACCCGCGCGGGCGCAACCAAGTCAGCCCGCGGCCCTACCAGCCACCATTTTTGTCATACCCTTTACCGCTTGCAGAACGGCGGCTCGACGAATTGCCTCACGATGACCGGTCATTGTCGCGCAGTGCGTCAACACCTCGCCTTGGCGTACCGCCCATCCGAGCCAGACTGTTCCCACAGGTTTTTGTGCGCTGCCGCCTCCAGGGCCGGCAATCCCGGTAACGGCCAGCGCATAATCCGCACCCGATCGCTCGAGCGCCCCTTGCGCCATGGCCATGACCACCGGCTGGCTGACGGCACCGTTTTGCTCGATCAGCGAACCCGGCACGCCGAGTTGGCCCTGCTTCGCCGCATTGCTGTAGGTCACCCACCCGCATTCAAACCATTGCGAGCTACCGGGCAGATCCGTCAGACACTTGGCCACCCACCCGCCAGTACACGACTCGGCGGTGGCCACACGCGCCGACGAGGCCAGCAGAACATGCGCCAAAGATTGAGCGGCCGCGCTCATAGCCACGTCACCCGTATCCTGTTTCACACCCGTACCCCAGTTGTGCGTTTGTTCCACTCAGACTACTTTATTGGGCCCTCGATCAGTACCCGCATCTACCGGAGAAGCGGACCGGACGAGGCCTTCATCGCGGTATTCGCGGAGAGTTCATGGATAAAAAAATACGCGCGAAGGCGACGACTGACGAGCCACGCCAGGCAGCCCACCCCCAGCCGGATCTGTCGGCCCATACGCCGATGATGCGCCAGTACTGGGGGATCAAGTCGCAACATCCCGACACGCTGGTATTTTACCGGATGGGGGATTTCTACGAGCTGTTCTACGACGATGCCCAACGGGCAGCCGATCTGTTGCAGATCACCCTGACGCACCGCGGCGAATCAGCGGGCCAACCCATTCCCATGGCGGGCGTTCCGCACCACGCCGCCGAATCCTATATCGCCCGGCTGCTCAAAGCCGGCGAATCGGTCGTCCTGTGCGAGCAAGTCGGTAATCCGGCCACCAGCAAGGGACCGGTGGCACGCGAAGTGACCCGGATCATCACACCCGGAACCGCCACCGACGATGCCCTGCTGGATGCCCGTCGTGATGCACTGCTGTTGGCCATTCTCAGTCGTGGCAACCACCATGGCGTGGCATTTGTCGATTTAGCGGGCGGCCGCTTCACCCTGGCGGAAGTCGACAACCACCACGACTTGCTGGCAGAGATTGAGCGTTTGCAACCGGCCGAACTGTTGATCCCCGATGACGACACGCCATTACCAAACGCTTTGTCACACCATCGCGCTGTGCGCCGTTATCCCGCCTGGCACTTCGATCGGGTTAGCGCCGAAAGACGGCTGTGCGATCAATTCGGTACGCGGGATCTGACTGGATTCGGTGCAGAACAACTGGACCGCGCCGTGGCTGCAGCGGGGGCATTGCTCCACTATGTCCAGGAGACACAGAAAAGCGCTCTACCCCATCTGCGCATGCTGCGAGTGGAGCAGTCCAGCGACAGTTTGATTCTCGACGCCCCGACACGGCGAAATTTAGAACTGGAAACCAATCTGCGCGGCGGCAGTGACCATACCCTGGCGGCCGTTATCGACAAAACGGCAACCCCCATGGGCAGCCGCATGCTCCGGCGCTGGATGCAGCGTCCCCTGCGCAACCACCCAGAACTCCGGGAACGCTACCACGCCATCGCCACACTGAAAGAAAACCGCCATTTCGAAGACATTCGGGAACACATTCGTGGAATGGGCGACATCGAGCGCATCCTGACCCGCGTTGGCTTGCGAACCGCCCGCCCCAGAGATCTGGCTGCCCTGGGCGGCGCCCTTGAGGCGATACCCCGATTGAACGTGCTGCTCAGCGACTTGGACAGCCCGTTACTGGACCGTCTCCGCCCGGGCCTGGAGGGACATCCGAGCGTCAGCGCGCTCCTTACACGCGCACTGGTAAAACAACCGCCCCAACATATCCGCGACGGCGGAGTCGTAGCCGATGGCTTCGATGCCGAACTGGACCGATTAAGGGCACTGTCAACCAACGCGGACGGATTTCTACAGTCCCTGGAGGAACGGGAGAAAGCGCGAACCGGCATCGCGAGTCTGAAGCTCGGCTACAACCGCGTCCATGGTTATTACATCGAGATTGGCAAGTCCCACAGCGATCACGTGCCGCCCGACTACACGCGCCGCCAAACGCTGAAGTCGGCCGAGCGCTACATCACCGAGGAGTTGAAAGCCTTCGAGGATCAAGTGCTCAGCGCCCGGGAACGCGCACTTAACCGGGAAAAAGCGCTCTATGAAGAGCTATTGACCACGCTCGGCGCTGAACTCGAACGACTGCAACAAACAGCAGAAGACCTGGCGACGCTGGATGCTCTAAACAACCTGGCTGAACGCGCCTATACCCTGGGTTGGAGCGAACCGGAACTGCTCGACGAAGCACGGGTAGACATTATCGAAGGGCGCCACCCGGTGGTGGAACAGGCCCTGGATGGGCCCTTCATCCCCAACGACGTCAAGCTAGACGCCAATCGGCGCATGCTGGTCATCACCGGCCCCAACATGGGCGGGAAATCCACCTACATGCGCCAGACCGCCTTGATCACGCTATTGGCCCACATGGGCAGTTTCGTGCCCGCAACGACGGTCCGTTTGGGCCCCATCGACCGCATTTTCACCCGTATCGGAGCAGCCGATGAATTGGCTTCCGGGCGCTCGACCTTCATGGTGGAGATGACCGAAACCGCCAATATTCTGCATCATGCCACCGATCGCAGCCTGGTCTTGATGGATGAGATCGGGCGGGGCACCAGCACTTACGATGGCGTGTCCCTCGCCTGGGCCTGCGCTGACGATCTGGCCCGCCGAATCGGCGCCTTCACCCTCTTTGCCACCCACTACTTCGAGTTGACGCGCCTGGCGGACGAACAGACGGGCATCGGCAACGTCCATTTGGACGTTGCCGAACACGGCGAGCAACTGATTTTTCTCCACGCCGTCAAAGATGGTCCGGCCGATCAAAGTTACGGACTGCACGTGGCCGCGCTGGCTGGCGTCCCCCGGGGCGTGGTCGAAGCCGCAAGGCAATATCTGGAAAACCTGGAATCCAGTGCCGCACCAGGGCGAACCCACACCATGCCGCAACTTAGCCTGTTCCAGGCGGAGGAACACCCGGCATTGCGAATCCTTCGCACGATCGATCCCGATCAACTGACACCACGCAGTGCCTTGGAACTCCTCTATCAACTCCACGATCAGATTAAATAAGGCCGGGTGCGCCAAGCCGCCCTATCGTTTCGCGGCCTACCCCCAGGCGCAGCATCACGCAGTGGCTTGTCGGTATTCCATTGGCGTTTTACAATCGCACGTTTGCTCAATTCGCGCGAAACCATGACCGCAACCTATACACTCAAAGTGCTCAGCGAATTCGCATCGGCCCATACCTTAAGAGGTTACCCTGGGGCGTGCAGTCGCATGCATGGCCATAACTGGAAGGTGGAAGTCGAGATCGAAGCCACAGAGCTCGACGATACAGGCATGGCCATCGACTTCAAACAAATCAAAGAAGCAACCCGAGCCGTCACCGACCGGTTGGACCACCGCTATCTGAACGACATCCCACCTTTCGACCAACGCAACCCCACCGCCGAAAACATCGCCGCTCATTTGTACGAACAGCTCACGGACATGCTGGATACGCCGGCCTGCCGGGTGTCCGCCGTCACCCTTTGGGAAACGGACCGGGCATGTGTGCGTTACAGCACCACCAAGTAACGGGGTCTTCCACAACCGCGCCAGCTGGGAGCTGATCTCGCGATACCGCTTTAAATGAGTCCTATTATCATTAAGAGATGGACTTTGTTCGCCTTAGCGTCCAAAATAACTCAGTGGCGCCAGCATTGCTGGCTGGCGCGCATAGAACGGCGGTCACAATCCGTCGAGCAACAACAACGATTTTCACGTCGGATCACCCGCCGGCGTTACGCATCATCAACGCAAGGTATCCCTGATGACTCACCGGCCATGGGCGGCTGCGGCACGGACGGGAGCCGACGGAACATCAAACGAGGAACTGGAAACATGAGCCAATCCGGATCACGCCCCGCGGTCGTCAGCGAGATCGCGGACGTACAAGGCAGTGCGGATTCTCGGCAAATTCCTATTGATCGTGTCGGAATTCGTCAAATTCGTCACCCGTTGCGGGTTCGGGATCGAAGCGGCGAAGTGCAGCAAACCATTGCCACACTCAACATGTACGTCAATCTCCCCCACCACCAAAAGGGCACGCACATGTCCCGTTTCGTGGCCATTTTGGGAGAAAACCAAGACGTGCTGACAGTCCAATCGGTCGCGCAGCTTCTCGATCACATGACCGATCGGCTGGAAGCGGAATCGGGCTACCTGGAAATCAGCTTTCCGTACTTCGTCAACAAATCGGCGCCGGTATCCGGTGTCACCAGTCTGATGGACTACGAAGTCACCCTCACCGGCACCAAACGCGACAGGGACAATCAAACCCTGATCAAAGTGCTCGTACCCGTCACCAGCCTCTGCCCTTGCTCCAAGGAAATTTCCGCCTACGGGGCCCACAATCAACGCTCCCACGTGACCGTTGAGGTTCGTTGCCATGGCGAGTTGTGGATTGAAGAAATCATCGATGTGGTCGAGTCGGAAGCATCGGCCGAGCTCTATGGGCTCCTCAAACGACCGGACGAAAAGTACGTCACTGAACGAGCTTACGACAACCCGAAATTCGTCGAAGACATGGTCCGGGATGTAGCCGGTCGGCTGAATGAAGACGATCGAATTCTGGGTTATGTGGTTGAGTCTGAAAACTTCGAATCCATCCACAACCACTCGGCATACGCTTATCTTTCGCGGGACAAAGACGCCGAGTAAACGCTTAAGCGAAAAGCCACGATCCGGCGACACCCAATACCAACGCGGCATAGATTCCCGCTGCAATATCGTCAGCCATGGTACCGAGCCCGCCGAGCACCCGCTGGTCCAACATCTTAACCGGCCATGGCTTGGCAATATCAAAGATCCGGAACAAGACAAATCCGGCGGCGGCCAGCGCGAAAAACGAACCGGAAACCCACCCGAACACCACCGGAAGCATGGTGACCAGATAGCCGATGATCTCATCCCAGACCAAGCAGGAGGGATCATGGGCATTTAAGGTCTGTTCGGCGCGCGCGCAAATCACAACGCCGGCCAAAAAACCAAAAATCACCAGCCCCAGATAGGCCGGCCAGGGAAGGGAAAACACCATGGCATAAATCGGCAAAGCGACTAACGTGCCGAAGGTTCCCGGTGCCCTTGGCGCCAACCCCGAGCCGAACCCCGTCGCCAGCAGCAACCAGGGGTCACGAAACACCTCCGAGACAGACGGTCGCAAGCTATCGCCCACGCCGATCGAGCCCGAAATGCCGATAGCCACCTCGCGTACGCGGCTGATACTCCCGGCCATCGTTGTACAAACAGCGGACCACTGGATCGCGCTCGATCACACCGATCTGCGTGATATCGCAGCCCAACTCCGCGCCCAGGTTTTCGACAGTCCGATAGTGTTCGGGCGGAACGGTCAGACACAATTCGTAGTCATCGCCCCCACCCAGAGCAAGTTCGTAGGCCTCGTTTCCGTCAGCAAGCGCTTCGAAAGCTTCCGAGCGCGGCAACAACTCCACCCAAATGGCCGCCCCGACACCACTTTCGCGACACACATGGCCTAAATCGCCCAGCAGCCCGTCGGAGATATCGATGGCGGCACTGGCATATTGACGCAGAGTCAATGCCTGTCGCACCCGCGGCATGGGTGAATACAGTCGGGAGAGTAGTTGGGTACGATGATTCGGCGCACCGCGCGTGCGATCATCCAACAATTGCAAAGCCAAGGCCGCGTCTCCGAGCGTTCCGGTCACGAAAATGCAGTCTCCGGGGCGCGCGCCCGAGCGGCGGATGGCACCACCGGAAGGCACAAAGCCCCCTGCCGTCACACTCAAACTCATGCCCCCCCGGCTCATATCTCCGCCGATTAACTCAACGCCGAAGGTATCAGCCAGGGAAAGAAAACCGTCGGTAAAGCCATCCAACCATTGGGGATCGAGTTCGGGCAGCGTCAATGACAGCAAAACCCAAGCCGGATCGGCCGCCATCGCAGCCAAGTCACTCAGATTGACGGCCAAGGCCTTGTGCCCGATCTCGCGGGCCGCCATGCCCTGGGTAAAATGGACCCCTTCCACCAGGGTATCCATGGTCAGCACCAACTGATAACCGCTCGGAACTTTTACAACGGCGGCGTCATCACCGATGCCCACAATGACATCTTCGCGATGGGGGCGCCGGTCGCGAAAAAACTGATTGATGACGTCAAACTCAGTCGATACCGCTGAAATCTTTTTGGGCCGATCCGTGCTCACCTCAACTCCCGTTAGGGCTCTTTCGGGCGTTCTTCGGCAGGCGGCGCAGCCCGCTTTAGCTCAACCGGCCTTAGAATCCGTGCCACCCGGTCCAGAACACTGTTGACGAACGCATGACTGTTATCTCCGCCAAACAGCTTAGCCAGCTCCACCGCCTCGTTAATCACTACTCGATACGGCGTATCCGGGCACTGGGCGAGTTCGACCACCCCGATCAGCAGCAAAGCTTGCTCGACCGGGTCCACTTGGTTGAGAGGACGGTCCAACAAGGGTTGCAGCAACGCCTGCCATCGCGCATGGTCTTCGATGGCGCTCACCACCAGAACCGATAAGCGTTCGCGATCCACGGCATCCCGAGTCTGCTCGCTCTCCGGCAGTTGCGCCAAGATGACCCGCGGCTCGGCGTGATTCATTTGCCATTGGTAGAGCGCCTGCGCGGCGCACCGACGGGCGAGACTCCGTCCTCGACTGCGTCCAACTCGGGCCATATAGCTCAGGACTTCTTCAATGCGCGCAGCAGACTGACCATTTCCAGGGCCGTCTGAGCCGCTTCCGCGCCCTTGTTACCGGCTTTGGTTCCGGCCCGTTCGATGGCCTGCTCGATGGTATCTACCGTCAGGACACCAAAAGTCACGGGCACACCGCTACTGAGCGCAACCTGCCCGATACCTTTGACGCACTCCCCCGCTACGTACTCGAAATGCGGTGTACCACCGCGGATAACCGCACCCAATGCAATCACCGCATCGTACTGTCCACCCTCGACCACATGCTTGACCACCACGGGTAATTCAAAAGCACCGGGGGCTCGGATCAAATCGATATCGGATGCAGGGATACCGTGACGACACAGGAAATCAGTGGCGCCTCCGATGAGTTGCTGCACAATGAAGTCGTTAAATCGAGCAGCAACCACCGCGAATCGTCCGTCCACGGCCTGCAGTTGCCCCTCAATGGTTTTCATTTCCGCCATTCCCATTCTCTCTTGCTGTTTGCTTGCCCGACAAACCGGAGCCCGAGCGCTTAAGACGACACCGCCCCGCTGGCCGCCTTACTCCGAATCCACATACTCCACCACTTCCAGTCCGAACCCGGAAATGGCTTGCATCCGTTTGGGCGAACTGAGCACCCGCATTCGCCGAACCCCCAGATCTTTCAGGATCTGGGCGCCGATACCATGGGTCCGCAGCACACTACTGCCTTCACTGACGATCTCGCTCACGCCCCCCAAGCTCAACTTTTCAACCCGTTGGATCAGGCTGTGGGGCGTTTCCGGTTTGCGCAGCACGATGACCACACCGCTCTGTTCCTCGGCGATTCGACGCAAGGCCGCCGCCAACGGCCAACTCGATTCGGATTGGCGAATGCCGAGCAAATCCGTCAACGGATTTTCAACATGAACCCGAACCAACACCGGTTCGTCGGCATCGATAGGGCCTTTGACCAGCGCGAAATGCACTGCGCGATCCAGGACATCTTCGTAAGCGACCAAACGAAATTCGCCGTAGCTTGTCGACACTGGCACGTCGACCGCGCGCTCGACCGTTTTTTCGGTCTCCATCCGGTAGCGGATCAGATCCGCGACGGTGCCGATCTTCAGGCCATGTTTTTCCGCGAACTTTTCCAATCGCGGGCGACGGGCCATGGTGCCGTCTTCGTCGAGAATCTCGACGATCACGGCGGCCGGCTCAAGACCCGCGAGCCGGGCGAAATCGCAACCCGCCTCAGTATGCCCGGCCCGTGTCAACACGCCGCCGCGCTGCGCCATGAGGGGAAATACATGTCCCGGTGTCACCAAGTCTTCCGGCACGGCGTTGGGCCGCACCGCTGCTTGCACTGTCCGCGCACGATCGCCTGCGGAAATGCCGGTGGTCACGCCCTTGGCGGCCTCGATGGACACGGTGAAATTGGTCGCGTGCTTCTCGTCGGTATCGCTGACCATGAGCGGCAAGCGCAACTGACGACAGCGTTCCTGGGTCAAGGTCAAGCAAATCAACCCTCGACCATATCGGGCCATGAAATTGATATCTTCCGGTTGGCAATGGACGGCGGCCATGAGCAGATCGCCCTCGTTTTCACGATCTTCGTCATCCATGATGACCACCATGTGGCCACGACGAATCTCGTCGATGATTTCTTCGGTACGATTCAGTCCCATTGCCTTTCCTGTCAGGATCCGCCGTCATCGGTGCGGCCGACAAAACCAGAGCGCACCAAAGTTTCCAAACTCACGCCGGCGCGGTTAGCGCCCGCGTCACCAGCCAACAAACTTTCCAGGTAACGCGCCACCACGTCGGCCTCCAAATTGACGAGCCGACCCGGCGCATAATCCCCAATAATCGTGTGCTCCAGGGTATGGGGCACAATGTTGACATCGAATACCCGCCCTTCCACGCCGTTGACGGTCAAGCTGACACCGTCCACGCAGATCGATCCCTTGGGCGCGATGTAGCGCGTAAGCGCAGCAGGCGTTTCGATGACGAGCCGCCAGGAACGGCCGTCCTCATAGAATCGTTTGACCTCACCGATACCGTCGACATGGCCGCTGACCCAATGGCCGCCCAACCGATCCCCCACGCGAAGTGCGGGTTCCAGATTGACGCGACCACCCACCGCCAAACCACCAGTGGCAGTGCAATCGAGGGTCTCTTTGGACACGTCCGCCCAAAAACCGTCGGCAGTCAACTCGGTCGCGGTCAGGCAAACCCCATTGACGCTGATGCTCGCCCCGAGGGTGAGATCATCGCGCAATGGGCCAATTTGGTTTATTTGCAATCGCAGATCAACGCCTCGGGGTTCGGATGCGCCAATCACGCCAATGGCCTGAATCAATCCGGTAAACATTTAGAACCTCACCCCGTCTGCTGCGGCACGGCCGCCTCGCCGTAGTCCGGCCGCGCGCGCACCCGCCAGTCACGCCCCACGGCCCGGATATCCTCGATCACCAGTGGCACACGATCCGACATTTTCCCAACCGATGGCAGGTGAAAGGCGCCTAATCCGTTATCACCCATCAGATGGGGCGCAAAGTACATCACAATCTCATCTACCAAATGGGCCTCGATGAGGCTGCCCGCGAGGTGGGGGCCGGATTCAACCAGCACATCGTTGACTTCCCGAGCAGCCAAATCGGCCAAGACTGAATGGACATTCACCATCGAGCCAGGCTCTGTGACGCGCACGCTCGCCCCCGCCTCCTCGAGCGCACCTGCTCGCCCAGGTTCCGCCGAGGCGGTATAAATCAACGTCGACCCCGGCAGCGTCAGCATGCGCGCACGCGGAGAGATTCTCAGACGGCTGTCCAATACCACCCGAAGCGGTTGATGCCATGGCACCGGCTCTCCCAACGGCCCCACCAGCGGCTCACCCAGGCGCACATTCAACGAGGGGTCATCGCTGATCACGGTGCCGACCCCGGTCATGACTGCACCACTGGCCGCACGGAGCCGTTGCACGTCAGCTCGCGCCGACTCCCCGGTAATCCATCGGCTCTCGCCATCGGCCATAGCGGTTCGGCCATCCAAGCTGGAGGCAATTTTCACCGTAACCTTTGGCCGACCGCTTTCCATGCGGCGAATATAGCCGGCATTGAGCGCCATTGCCGCCGGTGCGGCAATGCCAATGGAAACGTCCACCTTGGCTTCGCGCAGCTGCGCGAAGCCTTGACCCGAAACCAGTGGGTTCGGGTCACGCATGGCCGCCACCACACGCTGCACACCCGCCTTGATCAGGGAGTCGGTACACGGCGCCGTGCGTCCGTGATGGCTGCACGGTTCAAGCGTAATATAGGCCGTAGCCCCCTTGGCCCGAGCACCCGCCTCCCGTAAGGCGTAAACTTCGGCGTGCGGTTGACCGGCCGCCATATGCCAACCGCGCCCCACGATTTCCTCACCGGCGACGATGATGCAACCGACACGGGGATTCGGTTGCGTGGTATAGCGTCCCCGTTCGGCGAGCTGAATCGCCTGAGCCATGTACGCGACGTCTCGCTGCTCGATCATGACGCCCTCGGCGTTGCGGTCACGGGCATTCATTTCCGCCCGCGCGAATCAGCGCTGTCGTCCGGCAACAAGGACAATTGCCCTTTGCCGTCATTTTCGGTCAAGCGTTGCAGACGATCGATCTCTTCGCGGAAAGCATTCACGTCCTGGAAACTGCGATAAACCGAGGCAAAACGTACGTACGCCACCTCATCCAAGCCTTGCAGTTCATTCATGACCCACTCACCGATTCGACGACCGTCGATTTCACGCTCGCCGCTGTCCCGGACCTTCCGCAGAATCCGGTGAATCGCCGCTTCTACCAATTCCATCGTAACCGGCCGTTTCTCTAAGGCACGCAACATCCCGTTGCACAGTTTGGACTCGTCGAACGGCTCACGACGTCCATCGCGCTTGATCACGCGAGGCATCACCAGTTGAGCCTGCTCGAAGGTGGTAAAACGCTCCTCACAGGCAGTACATTCCCGCCGACGCCGCACTTGGGCACCGTCACCGGCCAACCGGGAATCAATCACCCGGGTGTCGTCGGCTCCACAGAAGGGGCAACGCATCGATCATCTCAGACGGACGAACCGGATGCGTTGGCATAGACCGGAAATTGCCGGCATAGGGCAAGGACTTCCTGTTGCACCCGCTCGATGGTGGCGCGATCTTGCAAATTGTCCAGTATGTCACAGATCCATCCGCCCAGTTTGCGCGTCTCGGCCTCGGCAAACCCGCGAGTGGTAATGGCCGGCGTACCGATCCGGATGCCGCTGGTCACGAAGGGTGATTGGGGATCGTTGGGGACGGCGTTCTTGTTAACCGTGATATTGGCCTGACCCAGGGTGATCTCGGCATCCTTACCGGTTAGCCCTTTGTCGATGAGATCCACCAACATCAGGTGATTGTCCGTTCCCCCGGAGACAATGTTGTAACCCCGCTGAATCAGCACGTCGGCCAAACTCTTGGCGTTGGCGACCACCTGCTGCTGATAGGTCTTGAATTCAGGCTCCAAGGCTTCCTTGAAGGCCACCGCCTTGCCCGCGATCACGTGCATTAACGGCCCACCTTGATTACCCGGAAAAACGCTGGAATTGAGCTTTTTCTCGATACCGGGATTGGACCGCGCGACGATCAATCCACCTCGCGGCCCGCGTAAGGTTTTATGGGTCGTGGTGGTGACCACGTCGCAGTAAGGCACGGGATTGGGATACAAGCCCGCCACGACCAAACCGGCCACGTGGGCGATGTCTGCCACCAGATAGGCACCGACTTGATCCGCTATGGCGCGAAACCGCTCCCAGTCCAATACCCGTGAATACGCCGAGAAGCCGGCCATAATCAGCTTCGGGCGATGCTGCCGCGCCAGCGCCTCGATCTGCTCGTAATCCACTCGGGCATCAGATTCACGGATGCCGTACTGCACGGCATTGAACAACTTGCCGGAAAAATTCACCTTGGCGCCATGGGTCAAGTGCCCGCCTTCAGCCAAGCTCATACCCATGACGGTATCGCCCGGCTGCAACAGCGCCTGGTACACCGCGGCGTTGGCTTGCGACCCGGAGTGCGGCTGCACGTTGGCGTAATCGGCGCCGAACAGTTGCTTTGCCCGGTCGATGGCCAACTGTTCGACAATATCCACGTGCTCACAGCCGCCGTAGTAGCGTTTGCCCGGATAGCCTTCGGCGTACTTGTTGGTGAGCACCGAGCCTTGAGCCTGCAAGACCCGCGGACTGGCATAGTTTTCCGAGGCAATGAGTTCGATATGTTCTTCCTGACGCCGTTGTTCGGCGCCCATCGCAGCCCATAAATCACTATCGAAACCGGCAATCTGCATATCGTCGGTGAACATCGAGACTAGATACTCCGTCAACACAGGATGGCATCGCGCCCTAAAAGCCCTGGCCGAAACGAGCCCGGCATCGGCCTTCGCGGACGCGGAATTGGTCGGCGCATTGTACATGACAGAACGACGCAACCCCACCCACCGACAGGGATTTCTTCCTCCGTCTCAGACGCATACTGACAATCGGGCCGACCTCTCGGATAATGGCGACTTTTCGATTCACCATTCCGCGAGCTGAAGCATCACTATGGCCCAATACATCTACACGATGAACCGGGTAGGTAAAGTCGTACCCCCCAAGCGCGAAATTCTTCGAGATATCTCCCTGTCGTTTTTTCCGGGCGCCAAAATCGGCGTGCTGGGCTTAAACGGTTCTGGCAAATCCACCCTGCTGCGCATCATGGCGGGGGTCGATAAAGAGTTCGACGGCGAAGCGCGACCGCAACCCGGCATCAAAATCGGCTACCTGGCTCAGGAACCCGAATTGAATCCCGACAAAGATGTTCGCGGAAACGTTGAGGAAGGCGTGGGCGAGCTCAAAGCGCTGGTAGACCGTTTCAACGAAATCAGCATGAAGTTCGCCGAGCCCATGGGCGACGATGAAATGAACGCCCTGCTGGAAGAGCAGGCCAAGTTACAAGACGCCATCGACTCCGCCGGCGCCTGGGAACTGGACCGGATGCTGGAGGTCGCCGCCGACGCCTTGCGTCTTCCACCCTGGGATGCCGATGTCACCAAGCTCTCGGGCGGCGAGAAGCGCCGGGTGGCGCTGTGCCGGTTGCTGCTCTCGCACCCCGACATGCTGCTTTTGGACGAACCCACCAACCATTTGGACGCCGAATCGGTGGCTTGGCTGGAACGTTTTCTCCATGAGTACAAAGGTACGGTCATCGCGGTCACCCACGATCGCTACTTCCTGGACAATGTCGCAGGCTGGATACTGGAGCTAGACCGGGGTCACGGCATCCCCTGGGAAGGTAACTATTCCTCCTGGCTGGACCAAAAAGAGCGCCGACTGGCTCAGGAGGAACGTCAGGAAAGTGCGCGTCGGAAAGCGCTGCAAGAGGAACTGGAATGGGTCCGCAGCAACCCGAAGGGCCGGACGGCCAAAAGCAAAGCCCGACTCGCCCGTTTCGAAGAGTTGTCCTCGCAAGATTTCCAGAAGCGAAACGAAACCCAGGAACTCTACATTCCCCCGGGACCTCGCCTGGGTGACTTGGTCATCGAGGCCGACTCTGTAAAAAAAGGTTTCGGCGATCGCTTACTTTTCGAAAATCTGTGTTTCCGGCTGCCTCCCGGCGGCATTGTCGGCATCATCGGCCCCAACGGTGCCGGCAAGACCACCTTGTTTCGCTTGATGGCTGGCCAGGAGCAGCCGGATGCGGGCACTGTGCGAGTCGGCGAGACGGTCGAGCTGGCCTATGTCGATCAAAGCCGGCAAAGCCTGGACGACAGCAAAAACGTCTGGGAGGAAATCTCCGACGGACAGGACATCATCCGGGTCGGCAACTATGAGGTACCGTCCCGCGCCTATGTCGGCCGGTTTAATTTCAAAGGCTCTGACCAGCAAAAGCGGATCGGTCAGCTCTCCGGCGGAGAACGCAACCGGGTCCACTTGGCCAAGGTGCTGCGCAGCGGCGGCAACGTGCTACTGCTGGACGAACCCACCAACGATCTGGACGTAGAAACCTTGCGGGCACTGGAAGAAGCCTTGCTGGCATTTCCCGGCTGTGCGGTGGTCATCTCACACGATCGCTGGTTTCTCGACCGGATTGCCACCCATATTCTAGCTTTCGAGGGCGACAGCGAGGTGGTGTGGTTCGAAGGCAACTACGCCGACTACGAGGCGGACCGAAAACGGCGTTTGGGTGAAGACGCCGCACAGCCACACCGCATCAAGTACAAACGGCTTAACGCGTGACCGACAACCGACCGGAAACGAACGGCGACCTGAACGCCTTGGTCAATCGTCTCCACGCACTGTTGGACCGTGCCGAGGCGCTGCTACCACCGGCGTCGGCGCCGGTCGATTTTCGCACGGACCTCGCCTGCCGGTGGCGACGCGGGCCGCGGAGCAAAGGGTATCTTCAGCCCATCGCTCATCCGCACCGCGTTCAACTGGATGAGCTACATGGAATCGACCGTCAAAAGCGCCGGCTTTGCCGAAACACGCTACAGTTTCTGGAACGGCGACCGGCCAATAACGCCCTACTTTGGGGTTCGCGAGGAACCGGCAAATCCTCCTTGGTCAAAGCGCTGTTGACCGCCTACGGTGATCGGGGACTGCGTTTGGTTGAAGTCGCCAAAACTGATCTACCAGACCTCCCGGACATCGTCGGCGAGTTGGACGGTCGAGCGGAACGTTTCATTCTATTCTGCGACGATTTGTCATTCGCAGCCGAGGAGTCGGGCTATCAGACACTCAAAGGCTTACTGGAGGGCTCGGTGGATGCGCCGCCGGAGAACGTGCTCATTTATGCCACATCCAATCGCCGACACCTGATGCCCGAGTACCTGAGTGAAAACCAGCAAACCCGCCTGATAGAGGGAGAAATCCATCACGGCGATAGCGTGGAAGAGAAAATCTCGCTTTCCGAACGATTCGGCTTGTGGCTATCGTTTCATCCCTTTGATCAGGACCAGTATCTCACCATTGTCCGGCACGCACTCACTGGGCTCGACGCGGGAGTGGACTTCAACTCCGCTGCCCGCCAAGCCGCACTGGCCTGGGCGCTGGAGCGCGGCTCCCGAAGTGGGCGGGTCGCATGGCAATTCGCACGCGACTGGACCGGTCAGACGAACAACACCCACGCGCAGGACTAACCGCGCCATCCTGCGTTGGCCCACCCTTGCCTTCGCTCCCCAACCGCCAGCGCCCCCTCAACGGGATTCGGCCCGACATGGATCAAGAACCCACATCGTTGACCCTGATACCGTTGAAACATGGTCTTAGGTCGCGCTGATTAGCGACACCTCGCTTGGCTCTCTCACAACGTGGAGATTCCGAAATGACATACGCCTACAAATCTATTGCTCTGGCTCTCGGCCTGGCGCTTGCTCCCATGGCAGCCCACGCAGAATTGCAGCCGATGAAAGACAGCGCCCTGCGCGCCGTCAGCGGCCAAGCCATCAGTCAATACTTCTCGCTCACCGGCATCGACAACGCGACAGACGCGTGGTCGGCTCGGTTGCTGGAAAAAGCGGACAGTGCCAGATCGCTTGGGCTGATCCGTGTGGCCCATTTATTGACGAGAAAGGCCAATTATCTGAACTCGGTGGGCCAATGCAATCTAACCCGAGTATGTGACCCACAATCCCGCCAAAGCGCTGGAGCGGGTGCCGGGCTGCGCCGAGGTGCACCCAACTAAACACGCGCACATCACATCGCGGAAGCGCCGGGGGAGTCAACGCTGACTCCCCCGTCTCGTTTATAGACCGATGGGTTCCCAGAATTGTGAAAAATTCACAATTGCCACCTCCACGGCGACTCGGCACACTTGAGGCGTCAAGCATCCCCGCGCCAAGAATTGATCCTCGAAAGTAATATTCTCCGGAGCCCGTCAAATGAAAACATCATCGAAGACCTTGATGATCATCGCCGCCACGATGATGGTACCGATGACTGCGGCTGGAAAATTGCAGCCGATGAACGACGCCGAGTTGCGGGCCGTAGCCGGGCAGGGTACATATATGGATGCGCTGCTGAGGCCAATCGACACGATGACGGACTCGATAGCCGTCGTAGTGGCCGAGCCAAGCCAACGCACCAATGATACCGGCACCTCAAGACTCGCGAATACGCTGGACCAGATGGGGGAAAGCCCGGATACGCCATCGACGGATCTGCCCCCTCTCCCTTCGTCCATCAAGGGACTACAAGGCCCGGTCATCTATATCGACGTTCTCGGTTAGTTTCAGCCGGTAAAGCCCATCATCATCGAACCCTATCGCCCGACCTGAGGCGAAAGGTGCTCTTTGTCCGCCACCCTTCGTTTTCGTAATCCAACCTGGGTTCACCAAAGCGAGATTGCGAACCTTCCACATGATTGCCAGACTTAATAGTGCTTGTCACGCTGTGGCGAGCGGTTGCTTATTAGCAAAACCCTTAGGAGAAAATGACATGAAAAAACTGACTAGAGTCGTAACGTTAATGGCCGGCATGGGACTGGCGCCCTTGGCCGCCCATGCCGAACTGGCACCCATGACCGACGCCGAACTACAGGCGGTATCCGGTCAAGGCGTCTATTTTCAAATGCTGCTGACGGGAGTCGATGACGCCACCGACAATCTGGCCGGAATCTTGGAAAACTGGGCCGACCAGGCGCAATATGAGCGCGTAGGAAACGCGTTCGGTGGCGCAGCGGCAATCTTGGATACCATCGGCGAGTGCAACATCCCTCGCCTGTGTGCCCCGAAATAGGAAATCTGCGAGACCAACTTTGCGCGTTCTTAACGTAAGGTTTCCGATAGAGAAACATACCCAGGAACGCGATTGATCTCTTAAGGGGGGAATCAGGGGAGCCTTTTGGCTCCCCTTCTTTTTGGGCAACCGGGCGGTCAGAAGACCAAAACTCAGGGTCCACTATGGCTCAAAGCGGCCTTGGACAACATCCGGATACGGGCCAGACAGGCCGTATGAGCGCTCTCATCGGGCGATGAGTCGCGGGCCATCTCGGAGAGCGCCTTCTCTGCGGCGTCAAGCCATTTCCGATCCCCCCCATTCTGGCTCGAGCCTTCACCCACCGGCGTACACAACTGGCGGACGGAGAAGCCCTGCCGGCTTAGGGCCAGAACAGACGCCGGCGCGCGCGGCAAAGCGCGCGCCACCGCCCGCTCTAAGGCTTGCCCATGAACAACGGAAAGCATCGGGCGCAGCTGCGCAGCGGCGCCAAGCCACGCCAACTCACCGCTTTCCACCCCCTGAAGGAACTGATGCCAGTAATGGCCATCGTCGGCCAGGAGTTCGTCTATCACCCGGGAAGCCCTCACTTCCTCGATGGCCGCCAGAAGCACCTCCGGCGACAAGCTCTCAGGCGGTGTGGGACGAAGCACGGAAGCCAGCAGCGAAAGCATCAGCAGCGGAACGAACAAGGTAAACCAACGGCGAAGATCCATATCGACCAAATCGGCCAACCTGCGGCGAATCTGAATTCGATCAAACGACCTCGGCTGGCGCTCCCCGGTAACCTGAGACTCGCTGCTTCAACACTGTCCCGCGGGCGAGTCGAACCATCTGGATATCGACGACCCGATATCAGGCGGTCTCCGGATCAGCGGGTTGCATCTCGCCGCTTGCGGGATAAATCGCATTAAACGCCCGATAAGTGGCGCAGGAGATCAACGGCAGTAAAATCAATAGCCCCAGACCTAACGGGATAATGGCCACCACAGTCAACCCGACACCCACCAAGGTGAAAACCAACAGCGCCGGTATGTTCTTAAGACAACCGCTGAAACTGGATCGAAGCGCCGCGATGGGCTCAACACCGCGCAAAGTCACCAACGGAATGCCGAACATCATGCCCATGGATAACGCGATCTGTAATGTCAGGATGATCCCGATGGCGAGAAAAGCCGTCACCCCCAGACCGGCCCCCAGGCCCATATGCGGCGGTTGTCCGGAAGCCAAGCCCAACGCCGCAACCGAACTGCCGATAAAAACCGCCGCCACAAGCATGACGACCAATGCCACGCCGAAAGTGACCGCCCCCAAGGTCAGCAACGGGTTTAATTTCTCGCGGTCTTGAAAACATGAAAACAGCTTTGACAGCTCCAGCTCGCCACCCCGCTCAGCCGTATCGATCGCCAAGTACAAACCGCCGACGAGAACCGGACTGATCAGAGCTAATGCCAACCCGCCGATATAGGGAATCGCACTGGCGACAACCCAGATCACGATGAGCACCAGAATCAACACGATCCACATCCCCGGGTTTTTGACGAACATTCCCCACCCTTGTTTGATCCACGTCCACCCGTCGCTCGCCGGTACGCTGATTGGTTCCATAGTTATGACCTCCGAACAATGTATATGAGTCTGACAATTCGGTCCGACTGTCACGCCAACAGGCGCCCGGTCGAACACTCAAACCGGCTGAGCCACCACGAGGGAGAAGTATCGATTGGTCGGCTCGGCATGATGCACAACAGACAACCCCGCACTTGTGAGCAAACTGGTCAGGGTTTGGGGGGTGAATTTCCGGCTGATTTCGGTTCGGAGCCGCTCCCCGGCATTAAACTGAATTTCCAGATCCAAGGCGCCAAAACGGACCGTCTGCGGCACATCACAAACCAGATACATTTCCACTTGGCCCCGCTCTGCAACGAATTGCGCGCGGTGACGGAAAGCATCCACGTCGAAATTCGCATCCAACTCCCGATTCAATACCCGCAGCACGTTGGTATTAAACTCGGCCGTCACCCCGGCTGCATCGTTGTAAGCGGCGTTGAGTACATCATGGTCCTTCACCCGATCGACGCCCAACAACAGCGTATCACCGTCACGCATCAAGCCCCGCAGTTCCGTCAAAAATTCAACGGACTCGGACTCGGTGAAATTACCCAGCGTACCACCCAAAAAAACGAACAGCCGTCGACCCTCGATGGGCGGCAATCCGTCCAGGCCGGCGTGGTAATCCCCAACCAAAGGATTAACCGCCATCGCGGGATATTCCTGCCGCAGCGACTCGGCGACGGAGACCAACAACGGCTCACAGACATCGAAGGGCCAATAGCTGACCCGGTGGCCTATCGCGGAGGCGGCATTGAACAAGTGCCGGGTTTTGCGGGCGGTTCCACTGCCCAACTCAACGATGTGATCCGGCTGAGCCAGACGAATGATGTCTTCCGCATCGGCCGCCAGCAAGGCGTCTTCGGTGCGAGTGGGGTAGTACTCCGGCGTGTCGCAGATCCGGTCGAAAAGCTGAGATCCGCGTTCGTCGTAAAAATACTTGGGTGGAAGGGTGCGAGGCGGGTCACACAAGCCGGATTTCACATCTTCTTCCAGCGTGGGGACCGCCCGGGAGGCCGGTACCACGTAGCACTGGATCGGGAGGGATTTTCTGATGGCCACACCCTTGTTCACAGTCTCACTCCGCGTTGCGACAATGCCATGCTAGGCTAGCATCAAACCTTGACATGAACCATCGCACATACTGAAGGCAGCGGCATCGTGTGTCGAATCGCGGCTTACCTCGGCGAGGATGTGGATCTTGCCACCTTCCTGCTCCGTCCGCCTCATAGTCTGTATCGCCAATCGTGGGATGCGCGGGAGTTGACGGAGGCCCGCGTCAATGCCGACGGTTTCGGCATCGGTTGGTACGCACCGGACCGCCAAGCGGCAACATACATCAACACCAGCCCCATCTGGAGCGATCCCAACCTCGACAGCCTCGGCCGAACCTTGTCCAGCGGATGCTGGTTAGGCAACGTCCGCAGTGCCACCCCGGGCTTGGGCGTCAGTTTAGCCAACACTCAGCCTTTTCATGGCGCTAACTGGCTCTTCACCCACAACGGCTTCGTCGAAGACTTTGCCCAAGCGCTGCGACCACGGCTCAGCCGGGAGCTCGCCGACGACATCCACGCCGAAATCAAGGGCACGACCGACTCCGAATATCTGTTCGCACTGATCCGCCAGCGGATGCGGGAAAACCCCCATGCCGATCCGGCCGACGTAATGTTTCTCGCGGTCGAGGCGTTGGACCGTTGGATGGGGCAAAACCGCTGCCTATTGAATTGGATACTGACCGACGGCCAACGCGTGTTTGCGCTGCGCGATGCCGTCGGTGCCGAAGCGCCCAGCCTGTATTTTTGCACCGATAGCGAAACCACCCCCAACGGCCAATGGATCGCCTCGGAGCCGCTGGATGACAGTGAATTCTGGCGCCCCATTCCGCAAGGTGCCTTGCTGATACTCGACCATGACCAACCACCGGAGCTGCGAGCGCGATGATCGGTCGGGCTGCAACCGCCCTCCAAGCCGGGGATCTGGACCGCTTTGCCGCGCTGCAGCGCCTCACCCTGACTCTGGCAGGACGATTGGACGACAAAAACGCGCGTATTCAACACCACAGCGAGCTCAGCCCCTTGGCCTGGCACCTCGGGCACACCGTCTGTGTGGAAGTTCACTGGCTGGCCGAGCAGGTTTGCGGTGAAAAGATCCTCTCGGAAACCGAGAATACGGTGTACTTCCCGGAGAATCTCACCAAGCCGCTACGCGCCGAGCGCCTCCCGCCCTTGGAGGCGCTACAGTTTTGGGCCGAACGACACCAAGCGGCCAACTTGGCGCGCTGGCAAACCGCCCCTGCCGATCATCCCCTGATGAAGGACGGCTACTTGCTGCATTTCCTCATCCAGCATTACGCCCAACATTTGGAGATCATGCACATGATCTTGCAGTGCGCGGCGCTGGCGGGGGCGAGCGGGAACGCAGTCGAAGCGCGCCCCCCCCTGATGGCCACCCGGCCGAGCAACCGCTGGGCCGCACACCCGGGCGGGCCTGTGCGCTGCGGCGACAGCGACAACCCGGCACCCTACGACAACGAACAACCGGCCACGGATACGGATCTAGCGCCGTTTTTGATTTCGCCGCATCCGGTCACCAATGGTGAATTTTTGGCGTTCATGGAGTCGGGCGGCTATGCAGATGATCGCTGGTGGGATGAGGCCGGGCTGCATTGGCGGGCGCAAAACCAGCCGGAACATCCGTTTCACTGGCGCCTTGGCCCGAACGGCTGGATCGCCGTCAGCGCCACGGGCCCGGAACCACTGCCGGCCCATGCGGCGGTCTACGGCGTCAACCGCTTCGAAGCGGCGGCCTACGCCCGTTGGGTTGGCGCCCGCCTGCCCCACGAGCACGAATGGGAAAGCGCCTTCCGAGCCGGGCTGATTCAGCGCACCGGCGAGGCCTGGGAGTGGTGCGACAATGCATTCTTTCCCTACCCCGGCTACCGTGCCTACCCCTACGAGGGCTACTCCAAACCGTGGTTCGACGGCGCGCATTTCACGCTCAAAGGCGGCAGTCCGTTTACCCAACCGGAAATCCACCGCCCCGGCTTTCGCAATTTCTACGGCGCCGACAAACGGCATATTTTCGCCGGGCTTCGGCTGGCCCGATCGGCAGTATAATCATCTGATGCCCAATCATTCCGAACCCAACACGCAACGCCTTGGTACCGGCATGCTCATCGTCGCCGCCGTGCTGATTTTGGGCCTGTTCACGCTGGTCTTCGACCGGCTCATCGACCAGCAGGCCAATCCCAATCAAACCTTGACCGCCACGATCTCCGGCGATGGTTACCGGGAGGTCACTTTGGGGCGCAACCGGGGCGGCCATTACGTCGCCAGCGGCACCATCAACGGCAGCCCGGTCACCTTTCTGCTCGATACCGGCGCGACCACGGTGACCGTTTCCGCCGACTTGGCGGGTCGGCTCGGGCTGCCGCGCGGTGGCGAAATCCTGACACAAACAGCGAATGGTCAGATCGTCACTTACGCCACACGGCTCGACTCGGTCAATTTGGGCGGCCTACAACGCCGCGACGTCGCCGCCACCATCAACCCGCAAATGCGCGGCAACGATGTTCTGCTGGGCATGAGCTTTCTCGGTCAGCTGGAGTTCAACCAACGTGGCGACACGCTGACCTTACGCCAATGGATGAACTGAATTGATGAAACCCCAACCACCCACACCAGAACTCATTGCACAGCAAGTGGCCACGGCGCTATCGGAAGATATCGGCGCGGGAGACGCCACGGCGGCGCTGATACCGGCCGATACACATGCCCAGGCAGGCATCCTCTGCCGTGAACCGGCCGTACTCTGTGGGCAACCGTGGTTGGACGAGGTTTTTCGTCAGCTCTCCCCGGATATCCAAATACGCTGGCTGGCGGAAGACGGCGATCGGTTGAATGTCGACCAGCCGGTTTGCGTACTCGACGGGCCCGCCCGCGCCCTGCTGACGGGAGAGCGCACGGCGTTGAACTTTCTGCAAACCCTCTCGGGCACGGCCACGATCGCCCGCCGGTATGTGCTGGCCGTGTCGGGCACGCGCGCCAAGATCATGGACACGCGGAAAACCCTACCGGGGCTGCGGATTGCGCAAAAATACGCGGTCCGGTGTGGAGGCGCCTACAACCAGCGAACCGGGCTCTACGACGGCATCCTCATCAAGGAGAACCACATTACCGCGGCGGGTTCCATCCGGGCCGCGGTGGACAGTGCCCGCACAACCGCCCCCGATCTTCCCCTGCAAGTAGAGGTGGAAAACCTCGGCGAACTGGAACAAGCGCTGGCCGTTGGCGTGCGGCTGATTCTATTGGACAACTTCACCCCGGCGATGATGCGCGAAGCGGTGGCGCTCAACGCCGCCAAGGCGCAACCGGCGGAGCTGGAAGCATCCGGCAACATGACCTTGGAGTCGATTCGACCGGTTGCAGAGACGGGGGTGGACCGAATCTCCATCGGCGGGCTGACCAAGCACGTTCAGGCCATCGATTTCTCGCTGCGCTTCCGATGAACAAACGCCGCGGCGACACCCATGCCCGAAAGCGCATCGAACAAACCCGCTGGTGAATATTCGCCATCCGGTTGACTCGACGGGTGGCAAGCTTAGTCCGGCTGATCCATCATAGGCTCGCGATTCGCGTAGAAATAACACCAAGGAGCTTGGTCATGGAACGAACCACCGTCACCTTCACCGCACTACTGGTCGTCGCCTTGTGCGTGGGGTGTGGGAGCGTACACGCCGGAAAAACCACCCGGCTGCACCCGCTGAAACAATACCGGATTGAATACCAGCAAAGCGGAACCATGTCCGGAACCGTGATCCAGGCCTGCCGCAATTGGTGTAACGAACAGGTGGAGATCACCGACGCCACCATGTCCATGATGGGCATCACGCAAAAAACCAAAACCCGCACCGTGACCGTGAGAGATAAGGTCTACTCGGTGGATCTGACCACCGGGCGGGCCACCGTCACCAAAAACCCCATGTACGAAAGGATCGCCCAGCAGATGCGAGAGGCCGGCGACGATCCCGAGAAAGTCACCCAGTCCTGGCTTGACGCGATGGGCTTCAAAAGCACCGGCAAAACGCGAAATATCGCCGGTGAGACCTGCACCGACTACACCGGAATGAATGGTATGGCCACCAGTTGCCTGACCAAAGATGGCCTAATGCTTCGAATGGAAACCATGGGGCTGGTACAGGTGGCCACCGCCGTAAACCGCAAAAGCGGCGGTGAGGATGCCGATTACGCCCTTCCCGAAAATCCCCAAGAGCTCCAGGTGCCCCAGTTCGGCCTACCCGGCGCGCAATAAAAACGCCAGCGACGAATCCGAAGCCACCCGGCGCCCCGTCATGGCGCGGGACGAGGCCCTTATGGGGGAAGGACCATGAAACGACTGCGCGCGCTCGCCAACCCGGATTCCATTCGGATCATCGTGGGCTGCTTTTTGCTTGCACTGACAACCACCGCCAGTTCTGCTCAGACCAAAGACCTGATTTTGATTCTGGACGGATCGGGCTCCATGTGGGGTCAGATCAACGGTGTGAACAAAATCGTGATCGCCCGCGAGGTGTTGGGCCAGTTGATTGCCGATCTGCCGGAGGACGGCCAAACCGGCCTGATCGCTTACGGTCATCGGCGGGAGGGTGATTGCAGCGATATCGAAACGCTCATTCCCGTCTCACCCACCGACAAATCACGGCTCACGGCATCGATCAACGCCGTCAATCCCAAAGGCAAAACCCCCATCACCCAATCGATCCGGCAAGCGGTCGATCTCACCCGGCAACGGGACACCCCCACCAGCATCATTCTGATCAGCGACGGCTTGGAGACCTGTCACGCCGACCCCTGCCAGGCGGTGGCGGATGCCAAAGCAAGTGGGGCACCGTTTGTCCTCCACGTGGTCGGATTCGACCTCGGGAAAGAGAATGCTGCGTCGTTGGAATGCGTCGCACAACAAGGCGACGGCCGCTACTTCGATGCACAAAACGCCGATGAGCTCGCCGCTGCCCTGCAACAGGCGGTCGAACTGCCGACTGAGGTAACCGGCGGCGTATTCTCGCTCAAGGCCATCGCGAACGGCGAACTGGCCGATGCCATGGTGCGAGTCATCGACCCCGCCACCCAAGCGATTGTCGCCGAAGGCCGCACCTATGTGAGCCCGCAAACCAACCCACGCCAGTTGCGCCTGCCGGCGGGCACGTATCGCGTCGACGTCAAAGCCTTGAGAATGCAGGGTGATATCTGGCGCCAGTTCGAAAATGTCGCCATCCTCGATCACGAAATCACCGAAAAAGCCGTCGATTTCAGCACCGGCACATTGAGCGTGAAAGTACTCATCAACGGTCAGCTCGGCGATGCCGCCGTGAAGGTCACCAACGCCGGTGGCCGGCAAACCGTGGCCCAAGGGCGCACCTACATCGGTGATGGCAGCAATCCTCAGCGCTTTGAATTGACGCCGGGACGGTACGATTTAGTCGTGAAACCCATCAGCTTCGCCGGCGGGCAAGAAAAGCGCTTTGACGGACTGGAAATCAAGGCGGGCGAAAACATCGAACGGCTCGCGGAGTACGGAACCGGCAAACTGTCAGTGAAGGTGACCGCCAACGGCGAACTCGCCGACGCCACCGTCACCGCCTATGACCGCGCAAGCGGCAAAGCCGTGGATCAAAGTCGCTCATACACATCGAGCAAGCATAATCCTGTCATTTTCGAGCTCCCGGCGGGTTCTTACGATTTGGCAATCAAAGCCGTCAAGGTCAATGGCGATACCGGACACCGCATCGACAACGTCAGTGTTGCTGTGGGCGAAAAGGCCGAGCACGGCCACGACTATCAAACCGGCACGCTGCAAGTGGAGGTAACCCACGCCGGCGAACCCACCGATGCCATCCTGACGATTATCGAGCGCACGCGTGGCGAATCGGTGGCGGCAGGACGCAGTTACGGCAGACCCAAATCGTTCGCTTTACTGGTGGGCGAATACATCATCAAAGCCAGGGCGGTCAAAAAACCCGGGGCTCAGGCAGTGGAAGTGCCGGTCACCGTGGAACAGGCGCAAACCACCCAAAACCGAATCGCGCTCCCGGCTGCGCCTTAAAACCTGGAGCAAAACGGATTAACGCGGGCTCCAGAGGAGCTCCAGGGTTTGGCTGTCCGGGTGGTATTGGTAGACGTTGATGCCCGATCCGTATTCCTGGCCGGTCACCAGGAGGCCCGCCGCCGGGGCGGTGTCGAAGGCGGCGTTGCGGGCGTAACGGTCCACGCTGGGACGGGGCCTTTCCCCCAGCGGGATGTATTTGATCAACTGCGGCCGATCGACGTGGTAGAGCAGG
>JAXHTV010000017.1 GCA_034189865.1 Pseudomonadota bacterium
CCCCTGTCGGCGCGCGGCTTGTTCGGTAAACGCCAAGTTGGCCGGATTGGAATCGCAGGCGCTGACCTCATATCCATGCATGGCGAAGAACAATGCGTGACGACCGAGTGTGCACCCGAAATCCAGCACGCGTCTTACGCTTCTTGACCGCAGCATCGGTATAGACTCCCGGACATCCGGTTCCGGGGTCACCCAATGAATCGTGGTCGGGAACTCCGGCCAGTAGGTATCCGGGTCTCCGCTGCGGGTCAGCAAATCGTATTCAACGCTCATATAGCAACTCGGTGAATGGGTGGTCTGGCGTAAACCGGTAAGGAAGGTTACCCGCAAATTGTGTCAGATCTTCGATGGCGCGCTTCTCTGCTTTCGGGTCGTTAGGCTCTAAGCTGCAATGCTGGCTTTTTTGATATCCTGGCCGGATGACAGAACATCACGAAATTTCCTACCAGGTCAGCTTCTCCAACCCCGGTACGCATGTGTTCGAAGTGTGCTGCACCATTCCCGATCCGGACCCGGACGGGCAGTGTTTTTCCTTGCCGGCGTGGATTCCCGGCAGCTACTTGATCCGGGATTTCGCCCGCCATGTGGTGGATATCCATGCCAAAGGCAGTTCGGGGCAGCACGTTGAGATTGTTAAGATCGACAAACAGACTTGGCAGGCTGAGCCGGTGAGCGGCTCATTGACCGTCTTGGCCGAAATCTTCGCGTTTGATCCGTCGGTGCGCGGTGCGCATCTCGACCACACCCACGCTTTTTTTAATGGCACTTCGCTGTTCCTTCGCGTGCATGGCCGCGACCGACGTGCTTGTCGAGTTCGGCTTTGTGCGCCTGAGAACATTACTGGAAACGGTTGGCATGTCGCCACGGCGATGGCCCCGGAGACCACCGATGCTCAGGGGTTCGGTTGGTATCGGGCCGAGAATTATGAAGCGTTGATTGATCATCCGGTGGAAATCGCTCCTCAGACGGTGGTTGAGTTCAGCGCCTGCGGTGTTCCGCATCGCATGGCCATTCGCGGCCGACACCAAGCGGATACAGAACGGTTGGCGGGTGATCTGAAGCGAATCTGCGAGCATCACATCCGGTTCTTCGGTGAACCGGCGCCTATCGAAAACTATGTCTTCTTGTTGAACGCGGTGGGCAAAGGGTACGGGGGATTGGAACACCGTGCTTCTACTGCGTTGATTAGCCGCCGAGATGCCTTACCCACGCCGGCACAAAACGGCGTCTCTGAGGACTACCGGGAGTTTTTGGCGCTCTGCAGCCATGAGTATTTTCATACTTGGAACGTGAAGCGCATCCGTCCCGAGGTATTCAATCCGCCGGATCTGCACCGTGAGGTTCATACTCGCCTGTTGTGGGTGTTCGAAGGGATGACGTCCTACTACGACGAGCTCTCATTAGTGCGCTGCGGCTTGATTAACCGCGAGAGTTACTTGGAAATGTTGGCCCGGACCATCACCCGCGTCCATCGTACCTCCGGGCGGCTTCGGCAGTCGGTGGCGGAGTCCAGTTTCGATGCCTGGACCAAATTCTATAAGCAGGATGAGAATTCACCGAACGCGATTGTCAGCTACTACAGCAAAGGTGCTCTGGTGGCCTTGTTGCTTGATTTGGAGCTTCGTCGCAACGCCATCTCACCGATGAGTCTGGATACCGTGATGCGTGCGCTATGGCAACGTTACGGGCTCACTGGGCGGGGTGTTCCGGAAAACGGCATCGAAGATCTACTCCGCGATTTGGGCGCACCGGATCTCGACGATTTTTTTGCCCGTTATGTGTATGGAACCGCTGAATTGCCCTTGGCGGAAGCGCTGGCCCATGTCGGAGTTACGCTGGAGTGGACGGTACCTAAGAACGAAAAGGACGTCGGCGGATATGGTGCGCCCAAATCCAATGGCGCAGGATCCCGAGCCGAATGGGGAATGCGCACCGAGGCCACGGAAGGCGGGTTGCGTCTTCGGCATGTGGATCGCGGCGGTGCGGCGGAGCAAGCGGGTTTGGCGCCGGGCGATGTGGTGATCGCCGTTGACGGCCTGCGTATCGATTCCGCCGGTCTGGAGCGACTGATGGCACGGACGGGGCCTGAGACGACGTTGCGCGTACACGCATTCCGTGGCGACGAGTTGTTCGACTGTGATGTTGTTACTCAGCCGCCACGAGCCACCAGCTGTTGGTTGCGCTGTGTGCCGGATGCGGGGCCTGATGTCCAAAGTGCCCGAGACGCTTGGCTGGCGGGACGAGATCCCAGTCGGTAACGGCGCCCTCCGAGACTTTTGATTATTCTCAAGCCGATGTCGTTATCGTTGGCTCGTGCGGTCTGTCTCTATGACTAACTGCGTTATCATGTGCCAGCTTGTTAGATAAGGTGACCGGACTGCTATGGTTCTCGAGATTTTTGCCAAACTGTTATTGAGCTATCTGCTCGGCTCGGTGATGGGCGGTATCGTGCTTGGCTGGTTTCGGGGGATTGATCTCCGAGAGCACGGCAGCAAAAACGTCGGTGCCACCAATGCGCTGCGCGTGCTGGGAAAGCCCTACGGTGTGGGCGTTTTACTCATCGATGGCGGCAAAGGTGTGTTGGCGGTGACATGTATCGCTGCCCTCGTCCTACCCGGCATCGATGCCGTCACGGAGCCCTCGCTTATGCGGGTGCTGTGTGCCGTTGCGGTGGTACTGGGCCACGTTTATCCGGTGTTTTTCGGTTTTAGTGGTGGCAAGGGAGCGGCCACACTGGCCGGGGCGGCATTCGCGGTAATACCCGCGGCTCTGCCGGTGGTACTCACCATATGGGTCATCACGTTGATGCTTACCGGTTATGTGGGTATATCCACGATATTGGGTGCACTATCGGCACCGGTTTACGTCGCGTTTGCGACCCCTGGGGGGCTGGCGACGCCGGTGGGTCTGTTTACCTTGGCGATGGCCGCTCTGGTGTTGTACACGCACCGCAGCAACATTGGCCGCATGTGGCGCGGCGAAGAAAATCGTTTTGAGTCGGTGATGTTGCTGCGCCGATTACGTTCCCGATGAAGGGATTTCCCGCGGTGCCCACGCGATGCGCATGCTGACACCCAGTGCTGAACGGCTCATTCAACGCTTGGCCGACGGCGAGCTCCATTCCGGGGACGCGTTGGCGCGGGAGCTTGGGGTCACCCGCGCTGCGGTTTGGAAGCAACTTCACCAATTGAAGGCACTTGGGCTCTCCCTCGAGTCCGTCAGGGGCCAAGGCTACCGCCTAACAGACCCCATTTCCCTTTTGAATCCGAATGACATCCGCGCTTGCCTTTCTCCGGGAGCCCGTCGGGATCTGGCACATTTAGATATTTTTCCGTTAATCGATTCTACCAACGCGTATTTGCTGGGTTTGCCGCCTTCCGACGACATTGCCCGGGCCCGTGTTTGTTTGGCCGAGTATCAGTCGGCGGGGCGTGGCCGGCGCGGTCGGCGGTGGGCTTCTCCGTTCGGTGCCAATATCTATTTATCTTTGAGTTGGCGCTTCGATGACATGCCCCATGATATTTCGACCCTTTCGCTGGCATGTGGCGTGATGACCGTCCGGGCCTTGCAGCGATGCGGCGCGAGTGAGATTTCTTTGAAGTGGCCCAACGACTTGGTTTGGCACGGACGCAAATTGGCGGGGTTGCTGATTGAAATGCGCGCCGAAGCGGCAGGCCGTTGCGACGTGGTCGTCGGCATTGGCGTGAACGTCACCATGCCGGCCGATGCGGCGAAGGAGATCGAGCAGGATTGGGTAGACTTGAAACAAGTCTTGGGCGGCGCGGCACCGGATAGAAACGTGATCGCGGGTCACATGCTGGATGAACTACTTACCGGGCTCGAATGCTTTTTCGAGCGGGGGTTCGCCCCGTTTCGGGAGCAATGGCAAGCCTTGGATATGCTCAGTGGCCAAGCGGTACGCATCGAGCACAATGGGCAGTGGCGTGACGGGGTGGCGGAAGGGATTGATGCGCAAGGGGCGATCAAGGTTCGCCATGGTACGGAAGTTCGTCATTATCTGTCCGGTGATGTGACTTTGCGAACGCTGACATGAATTTATTGCTGGATATCGGAAACCACTGGCTAAAGTGGGCCACCGTCGATGCGAGCGGTCTTTTCCCCGGTGGACGCCTGCGTCACGAAGAGACGGCGGACGAGCTGCTGGCCGGCATTTGGCCGATGTCCATTCCACCCCAGCGGATTATTGTTTCCAACGTGGCGGGGAACGCCATGGCTGAAAAGCTGAGAGAACAAGCGGGCGGTCGCTGGGGAATCGACGTTGAATTCGTGGTCGCGCAAACGCAGGCACACGGTGTGCGTTGTGCCTACGATAAGCCGGAACGGCTCGGCCCAGACCGTTGGGCGGCCTTGGTGGGGGCACGGCAGCGTTACCCCGGGCGGGTCTGCGTGGTGGATCTGGGTACGGCCATTACAGTGGATGTAATGGACGAAGACGGTCGGCATGTGGGTGGTCTGATCGCGCCCGGAATCGGCCTGATGCGGCGCGCTCTTTTGAGCGAAACACGTGACATTGCCGGTCACAGCGAGAACCCGATGCCATTGTCCGCCGCCGGTTGGTTGGCGCAAGACACCTGTGCCGCGGTCGACCAAGGTGCGATGGAGTGTGCCCTCGGCTTGTGCGACCGGGTAATGTCTCAGCTGCATCGGTTGTGGCCAGACGGGGCCTTCAGCATGGTCTTGACCGGTGGCGATAGCGCAAATGTGGTGGGGCATCTGACCGGAAACGTCATCCATGATCCGGATCTGGTCTTGCATGGCTTGGCTTTCATGGGGCGAGAATGAACGCCAAGTGGCTTTTTTTGGTGTTGGTCCTGGCAAACCTGCTGACGGTCGTCTGGTTTGCGCGCCAACCCGAACCGCTGGCCGAATCGGATTCCCGGCTGCTTCTGCAAGCAGAAATTCCCAAGTTGGAGTCCATCAACCCGGCAGCGGCCCAGTTATACCCTGAGGTTCCGGCTCCGCTGTCACCGCCGAACGCGGAGATCGCCGGTTCGGCCCTGCCCTGGTGTTTACAGCTCGGGCCGTTTGCAGACGATCTGGGAGCGGAGCGGGTGCTGCTGGAATTACAGGCGCAGGGTTTCCAGGTCACCTGGCGAGTACAGGATGAAGACTTCAAGGTTGGGGATTGGATTTTTATTCCACCCGCAGCCGACTTCGAAGCGGCCAAACGGGAGATGAGCCGTCTGCGTGCGCTGGGCTTGCGGGATCTGTATGTGGTCGCGTCGGAACAGTGGCGAAACGCCATTTCGCTGGGTCTTTACAGCAACCCGGGCGGTGTGGAGCGGCGCATGCGCGAATTGAAAGCGCTGGGTGTCGATGCGCGGGTTGAGTCCCGATTCCGCACTCGCCGGAGCTACTGGGTTGACGCGCGAGGTAACGATCCGGCTCCGCCTGTTTCTTTGACCGCCAGCGCGGAAATTAATGTGGTCGATTGCGCCTTGCAAAACGGAGAGGGTTACAACACGCGCGCGCTTAATCAACCCGCCAACGATGACGACGCATTGGGACCCTAAGGGATCACTTGTGGCCCGTTATCAGTCAGATAGTTGCACAATGCCGTCGGCTTCGGCCCATGGCCGTTTCCGCCATTTGGTGCTTATAGATCGGGTCGTCTTGATTGCCAGCGGCGTCTCGGGTTTTTAGAATAGGCCGCTTGCACTTCGTTGTTGCAAGGTTATACACAGGCTGGCGTAGCTCAGTTGGTAGAGCAGCTGATTTGTAATCAGCAGGTCGCGGGTTCGACTCCTGTCGCCAGCTCCAATTTTCATCTTCCCCAAAGGGGTTTGGCCAGCGTGCCAAGGGCCGCTCGCACGACCCTTGGCGGTTGCTAACCTTCGCCTATTTAGCCTTTAACTGAATTGGCCAGTGGTCTATCGTCACAGCTTTCCCGCGTTCAAGAGCCCAATGCCGTTATTTTTAGAGCGTTGACTCGCCCAGCGGATTTTGTCCGCAGATGCTCAGTCAGTTTGGTATTTCTCGCCGTCGAAGGGACTCATCCGGGCGTCAGTCGTTCTGGTGTTCAATCGGCTCCAGGTGCGGGAAACGGTCGCGATGGGTAAGCCCTGTGGGATAAATGGGTTCGCTTTGGGCGTAAGTGACGAGCAGGCGCCAGATGGCTCGAACACTGTCCAAGTGCGTTCTCTCGTAACCATGCGTCGCATCGGTGCCGAAGGTGATCAGGGCATCGCGGACGTCATGTCCGGCCGTGATGGCCGAGTTGGCGTCCGAGTAGTAGTAGCGGAACACATCGACCTGATAGGGGATTTGGTTATCCCGGCATAGTTGGGTGAGTTTGTGCCGCAGGTGATAATCGTATGGCCCGCTGGTGTCTTGAGCACAAATCGTCACCCCGCGCTCTCGTGCATTTTGGCCGGGCGCGACCGGACCGATGTCGATGCCGACAAATTCGCTGACCCGGTCGGAAAGCGATGCCCCGGCCCCCGTGCCGACTTCTTCGGTCACGGTGAAAATGGCGTGGAGATCAATCGCAGGGACGATGGCGTTCGCTTTGATGGTCCTAAGCGCCGTCAGGAGGGCGGCGGCGCCTGCCTTGTTGTCCAGGTGTCGGGCGGTCACAAAGCCGCTGTCGGAGACTTCCGGGTCCGAATCGAAGGCGACGTAGTCACCGATCTGAATGCCCAAATCAGCCAGATCAGCAGCGTCCAACGCCGGCTCGTTGACACGCACCTCGATCTGCTTCCACCCAACCGGTAGCCGATCGACTGCCTCGTTGAAGGCATGGCCCGAGGCCAGCAGCGGAAGGACTTGGCCTCGGTAGGCGCCGCGTTGGGTGAAGATCGTCACGCGGCCACCTTCGGCGAAGCGGCTGGACCAGGTTCCTACCGGCGCCAACTGGAGGCGGCCATTGGGTTTGAGCGCTTTAACCGTGGCGCCGATAGTATCCAGGTGGTTGACGACCGCCCGCGAGTAAGTCGGATCGTGCCCTTGTAAGGTCGCGATGATCGTTCCCCGCCGCGTCAGCTGAAAGGGGATTTCCAGTCTTTCCAGTTCGCTGCACAGATAGCGCGAGAGCTCGTCGGTGAACCCGGTCACGCTCGGAATCGCCAGCATCTCCAGTAACCGGTCCAACAGATAGCGGTCGGCTTTGGCTTGGATCGACGCACTCACCGGTTCTTAATCCTTGTCACGAGATGGGTCGTCGTGCTCGGGGTGGATGACATCCTGGGGTGCGGGAACGCGCGCCGGCATCGGTGGCATATTCTCTTCGGTGATTTGGTGGGAGAACTTATCGACACTGACGATGGGCGTGTCCTGGTCGAACGTGGGTTCGGTGGTGACATAGGCGATCAGCAGCCGGCCGATGTTCAAAAGACTATCGATGTGGGTGCGTTCGGTGCTGTGTGATGCGTCGCCAGCATAGGCGATCACGGCCGTACGGACGTCATGGCCGGCGGCAAGAGCTGAGGCGGTGTCGCTGTGGTAAGCCTCGAGGAGCTTTTTCTGGCAAGGAATTTTTTCCCGCTCGGCGATGCGTTGCAAGTTGGCGATGAAGTGATAATCGTACGGACCGCTGGCATCGCCCGCCGCAATAGTGACGCGGCGCATCGGGCTTTTTTCGTCCGAGGGGACCGAGGCGAAGTCCACCGTGAGCAACTCGCTCACCTCCGGCAAGACCGCGCTGCCGGAGCCGAAACCTACCGTTTCGGTAACCGTGAACAGAAAATACGTATCGCGCCTTGGCCGTTGCTCACTTTCCACCAGCACGCGAAGGGTTTCCAGTACGGCCGCCGCACCGGCTTTGTTGTCCAAATTGCGAGCGATGATAAAGCCGTTATCCAAGACCTCCGGAAGCGCGTCTAGCGCAATGAAATCACCGACTTCAATGCCGAGTGCGCGAACGTCGTCGTCATTGAAAACGGCTTCGTCCAAGCGTAACTCGATGTGATCCCAATCCATCGGGACGCCTTCCACGCCTTTGTCACGGGACACGCCCCACTCGACGGTGGGCAGCAAGGTGCCCCGGAATGCCCGGTGTTCGCTGAACAAGGTGACGCGGGCGCCTTCGGCAAAACGGCTCGACCAATAGCCGATGGGCGCAACCTGGATTCGCCCGTCCGGGCGGATCAGGCGAACCATGGCGCCGATGGTGTCGATATGGTTGACCACTGCCCGGACCGGCCCATTGCCGGTTCCGGGGAGTTTGCACCGGATGGTGCCGCGGCGGGTCAGGTTGTAGTCGATGCCGATTCGTTCCAACTCGCGGCCGACGTAATGGACGATTTCATCGGTGAAACCGCTGGGGCTGGGGATCGCCAATAGTTCCAGCAGTGTTTTCTGTAGACGTTGTGCGTTCACTTTATAAGACCGGCAACCGCTCCTTGGCCTTGTCGACTTTCGACAGGGGGAACAGTAAATCAATGAACCGCTCTGCGGTGGGCTGCGGTTCGTGGTTCGCAAGGCCAACCCGTTCGTTGGCCTCGATGATCACGTAGTCGGGTTGATCTGGTGACTGTACCATGAAGTCGAAACCGACCACGGGGATTTCAAGGCGCTTGGCCGCCTTGACGGCGGCGTCGACCAGCCGGGGATGAAGAATCTCTGTCACGTCGTGCAAGGTGCCGCCCGTGTGCAGATTGGCGGTTTTTCGTACGGCGATACGCTGACCCTCGGCGGGAATGCTGTCGAGCTGAACACCCTGCTCGACCAAGCATTTTTCCGTTTCACTGTCGATAGGGATAGTGCTCTCACCGCCGGTGGCCGCTTCGCGCCGCCGGCTTTGTTTTTCAATCAACGTTCGCGCCGTATTGACTCCATCGCCGATAATTTCCGCCGCCTTGCGCATGGCCGCGGCGACCACATGATAGTTGATCACGACAATTCTGAGATCATGGCCTTCCACCACCTGTTCCAGTAACACCCGCTCGGAGAACTGCCAGGCCGTTTGGATGGCCGCTTCGAGTTCCGCCGCTGATCGAACCCCCACGGTGATGCCTTTACCTTGCTCTCCAATAGTCGGCTTGACGACCACGGTGCCGTGTTTTTGGAGAAATGCTCGATTTTCCGTGTCCGTGCCGGCCAATTGGAAGTCGGGAACCTTCAACCCGTCTTTGCTTAGCCAGCGGCTGGTGACGTATTTGTCCTGGCAGCGACTCATGGCGATGGCGGTGGTGAGATCGCACAAGGATTCCCGGCAGGTCACGCTTTTGCCGCCGCGGGTCAGTCGAAAGTAGCCCTCAGATGGATCCAACAGTTCCACGGCGATGCCTCGCGATCGCGCCTCGTCGACAATGATGCGGGCATAGGGGTTGAGGTTATGGCGAATTTCCGGGCCGATGAATAGCGCTTCGTTGTAGGCGTTTTTGTTCTTGATGCTAAACGTTTGGATGGGTTCGAAGCCGAGTTTCTGATACAGCGCCTTGGCTTGGTGATTGTCGTGGATGACGGAAAGATCCATGTGGCTGCGGCCAAGCTTGCGAAAGTGATGGGCCAGAGCGCGCACCAGGTACTCGCCAACTTTGGGTCGCTTGGCCAGTGGGTCCACCGCCAAGCACCACAGGCTGCAACCTTGGGTTTTATCGCCCAGTACCGCGCGATGGTCGATACCCATCACGGTTCCGAAGACTTCGCCCGTGACCTCGTCCGAGACGACGAAGAACAAGAGTTTCTTGGAGTGCCGGCAATCCCAAAGATACAAAGGGTCGGTGGGCACCATGTCGCGTTTCAGATACAAGTCGTTGATGATTTCCGCATCGTTCGGGCTTTCCAACCGGCGGAACACCAGCCCGGGATAGTTGGGCGGTTCGGCATCGGCCTTGGACAGATCGAGCCGTAACATATCCGACGGATCCAGAAAGAGCTGTTGGGGGGCGTAAGAAAGCACCACGTGAGGATTGGCCACATAGACGGCGATATCCCGTTTGCCCCGATTTTCGTGGACCAGTTCAGCGGCCACGGTTTCGGCGTCTCCACAGTGGTTGGCGAAAATGACACGACCCCATCCGCAATAGACGTGATGGGTGCCGGTTTCGGCTTCCAGAATCTCTTGCTCTGTCATGATGTGGCTCCTGGCGTCAGGTTCCGTGACACAATGGATTTGGCGGTTGATCTGTACTACAGGTCATGGTTTTGTAACCAGAGTTCCAGCAGACCGAGCTGCCAGAGCTTGGAGCCTCTCAGCGGGGTGATGTGATCGTGTGGTTCGGCGAGCAGTCGTGCCACGTAGTCTTCCCGGAATAGCCCCCGCTGACGGGCCCGGTCGTTGGTCAACGCATCCTGCACGTAACCGAGAATCGGTCCGGATAGGTACTTTAAAGCGGGGACCGGGAAATACCCTTTCGGGCGGTCGATGACCGCGGCAGGTATTACTTGGCGGGCCGCTTCCTTGAGGACCAATTTGCCGTCGCCGGCGACTTTGTGTTCCGGCGGGATCCGGGCTGCAAACTCGACCAGTTCGTGATCCAAAAAGGGCACCCGAGCCTCCAGCCCCCAGGCCATGGTCATGTTGTCCACCCGTTTGACGGGGTCGTCGACCAGCATCACCGTCGAGTCCAGTCTTAGCGCTTTGTCCACGGGGTGGTGCGCGCCCGGGGTATCGAAATGCCGCCGGACGAACGCGGCTGCGGCATCGTCCGGTGTGGCGTGGGCGGCTTGTACCGTGGCCAGATATTCATCGAAGTCTCGGTCGAAAAACGCCTGTCGATAGCTGGAGAAGGGGTCGGTGGTGCTCACCAGTGGCGGATACCAATGGTAGCCGCCGAAGACCTCGTCGGCTCCTTGCCCGCTCTGCACCGCGCGGCAGCTTTTGGAGACTTCACGGGAGAGTAAGTAAAACCCGATGCAGTCGTGGCTGACCATCGGTTCGGACATGGCGGCGATGGCGTCCGGCAAATGGGTTAGTAGTTCGTCCGACGCCACACGGATGCGGTGGTGGTCGGTGCCATAAGCTTGGGCGATGATGTCGGAATACTGAAACTCGTCACCGGCTTCGTTGCCGGCGGCTTCGAATCCGACCGAATAGGTCTTGATGCGCTCGGCGCCTGCTTCCGCCATGAGCCCGACCAAGAGGCTGGAGTCTACGCCGCCGGATAATAATACCCCGACATCGACCGCCGCCACCAAGCGCCGTTTCACAGCGGCCCGGAGCTCATCCAGCAGCAGGTCGCGCCACTCGTTCAGCGAGCGGCTTTGGTGGGCCGCATCGTGTGTGTAGGTCAGTTGCCAGTAGGCGTGCTCGGTCATGTGCCCATCTTCGCCGATCCGCATCCAATGGCCGGGCGGCAGTTTGCGGACCCCCTTGAGCAGTGTGTAGGGCGCCGGGACGACGGCGTGAAAATTCAGATAAAAATTCAACGCTTCGGCATCAATAGATGTGTCGACGCCGCCGGCAGCGACCAGGGCCGGCAGAGTGGAAGCGAAACGAAAGTGACTGCGATCGCGGCTGTAGTACAGCGGTTTGATGCCGAGCCGGTCTCGGGCGAGAAAGGTCTCGCCGCTGTCTCGCTCCCAAATGGCGAAGGCGAACATGCCCTTGAATCGCTCAAGACACTCCGCGCCCCAGGCGTGATAGGCTTTTAAGATGACCTCGGTGTCGCCATCGGAGTAGAAGCGATAGCCTTTTGCGGTCAGTTCCTGGCGCAGCTCCGGGTGGTTGTAAATTGCCCCGTTGAACACGATGCCCAGGCCCAGCGACGGATCGAACATGGGCTGTTGGGAGTGAGCGGACAGGTCCATGATCATCAGTCGGCGGTGGCCAAATCCGCGGTTGCCGGCGCAGAATACCCCGCCTTCGTCGGGGCCCCTGGGTTCCATGGTCTGGTTCATGACGGCCAGTACGGACGGATTGACGGCTGTGCCGTCCCAGCGGATTTCTCCGTTAATTCCACACATATAGAACTGTTCCGTGGGTTATCTGCGGATCGTTTGGGCGGGTGATGATGAATAAATCTGTGCGTACGCGTGCGACGTTCCGCTGAGTTGTTTTTCGGTTGCGTTTGATCAGGGCGACGAAGGGGGCTTGAAGAGGATGCTCGCTGGAATACTCGCTTAAGCGCTTTGGCGCCTGCGAGTTCCCGGAAGTATGGGCTACAGCTTGGTAGATAACCGTCAAAATATTGAGCAATCTTAAGGGTTCCTCGGAGGCGAGGCACGAATCTGAATTAAATCCTGCAATCGCCGGATCGATGCATTCCGTTGTGGGTACCCTGACCGTTACCTTAACGTATCGTAGGGGTGCTTGTCAGGGATCGGCTGCGATTGACTCTTTCAAGCACCCTGTGATCGGTTCGGAGAACCGACACCGCCTGTCCGCTCTCGAGCTCGAACAGGCGGTCAGGGGATTCGACGGTGCATCGCAAAGGGCGAATTTTTATGAGGACTGTCCTTGTACGTCGCAGTTAAAGTCGTCGTGACTGCCGTTTTGGTCGTGGCGGTTTCCGAGCTGGCCAAGCGCAGTTCGTTCATGGGCGCGCTGTTGGCGTCGGTGCCGTTGGTGTCTGTCCTGGCCATACTCTGGCTTTATTTTGATACCCAAGATATTTCAAAAGTCAGTGCCTTGGCCTCAAGCATTTTTTGGCTGGTCTTGCCGTCGCTCGCCTTCTTTTTGTTATTGCCGTGGCTACTTAAAACCGGCGTGAACTTCTACCTTAGCTTGGGCTGTTCCATTGCAGTGACGGCAGTCTGCTACGGACTGGTGGTGGCGGTTCTGGGCCGTTTTGGCATCGGGCTATGAAACCGGATATGGGCGCCCGTCCCAGCACATGATCGGGTGGGACTTTGAATGACCACTGAAAAAATCATCAGAAACTTCAAGCAAGTGCTTCCGGTCGTGGACTGGTGGTCTTTGCGTTTGGTATTCGAAAACGAGGAGTCATTGCGGCTTCGGCAGGGGGTGCTGCAACCACCCCATCTGACACACAGCCAAGGTGCTCACATCACGGTGTGTCATCGCGGCGGGATGGCGTATGCTGCCACCTGCGAGCTGACGCCTGCAGGTTTCCGCAGGGCGTTGGCCGAAGCGCTCGAATGGGCGCTTAGCACGCGAGATTGGGGGCTGTTCGATGCGGACCGGTTTGCTCGTCCATCACGCTCGGGGCATTACCGCTCGCCGGTTGAGTCGCCCTGGGACAGCGCGAGTGTGGGCGATAAGATCGATCGCTTGCGAGGTGTCAGCGATGCGCTGAAAGTCAGCGACACCATTGTCGATTGGCAGGTCGAGTTGACCGCGAGCCACGTTCGAACGCTGTTACTGACCAGCGATGATGTGGAAATCGAACAGGATTTTTCCTACCTCTTGCCGGGCTATATGGCGGTTGCCAATAAAGGTGCGCAAACACAGACGCGTTCCGGCGGCGGGTGGGGGAACGTCCGTCAAGGTGGCTTGGAGCAGTTGTCGAACCTTGGGTTTGATCAAGATGCCCAGCGCGTGGCCGAGGAGGCGGCTGCTCTGGTCGACGCTCCGGAGTGTCCCGACGCAAACATGTCGGTGTTGTTGATGCCGAGCCAAATGACCTTGCAAATCCATGAGAGTATCGGGCATCCGCTCGAGCTGGATCGCATCTTGGGCGACGAGCGCAACTACGCCGGGACCAGTTTCGTCACCTTGGATATGTTTGGGAGTTACCGCTATGGTTCACGGCTTTTGAATATCACCTACGACCCCACGTGGGCCAATGAGGCCGCAAGCTACGCTTTTGACGACGAGGGCACACCGGCGGAGCGAGAGTTTTTAATACGCGACGGCATTCTCGAGCGTCCGCTGGGTGGTGCTCTATCACAGTTGCGCGCGGGCACAGCGGGGGTGGCCAACAGCCGCGCGTGCAGTTGGAACCGCCCGCCCATCGATCGTATGGCCAATCTCAACTTGGAGCCGGGTGAACATCCTTTCGATCAGTTGGTGGCCTCGATAGAGCGGGGCGTGTTGATGGATACCAACCGGTCGTGGTCCATCGACGACAGTCGCAACAAGTTTCAGTTCGGTTGTGAGCTGGGCCGACTCATCCAGGACGGCGAGCTCAAAGGCGTTGTGAGAAATCCGAACTACCGGGGCATCTCTGCGAACTTTTGGCGTAACCTCGTCGCCGTGGGGGATGGAGAGACCTTCGAGGTCGGTGGGACGCCCTATTGCGGCAAAGGTGAGCCCAACCAGGCCATTGCCGTCGGGCACGCTTCTCCCGCCTGCGTTTTTCAGCAGGTTGATGTCTTTGGCGGCCTTTGAGATGGAAGTCTATTTTCGTGAGCTTTCGGCGCGGCTTTTTGCCTCTCTGCATGCCGAAGAGGTGATGTTTGCCAGTTATGAGGGCGAAAGATCGGATTTCGTTCGTATCAACCAGAGTCGAATTCGTCAGGCCGGTCGGGTCCGGCAACAATTCCTGGAGCTGAATCTGATCCACGACGGACGGCAGCTTAACGCTAGTCTGTCGTTGACGGGCCAACTGGACGACGATTTGGCCCAAGCGAAGTTCTGCCTGAAGCAACTGCGCGAACGACTGCCATTTCTTCCCCGTGATCCATTTCTGAGCCATGCCACCGAGCGCTTTGAACTGCGAGAGGTCACGGACAATGAGTTACCGCCCTCGCGACAGGCGGTGGAAGCGATCCTGGCCGCTGCCGACGGGCTCGATTTGGTCGGTCTGTGGTCTGGCGGTGAGTTGGTCCGTGGTTTGGCTGGCTCGGTAGGCCAGTACGGTTGGCATCGTCAGAGCAGTTTTAACTTCGATTGGAGCGTTTACCATCAAGCCGACAAGGCCAGCAAGCAGAGCTGCGCGGGGGCACACTGGGATTCGGCGGTTGCGTTACGCCAAATCTCCGCCGCCCGCGAGGATCTGGCGATGCTGGCCAAACCGCCACGGACGATCCAGCCCGGGCGTTATCGTGTGTTCCTTTCGCCGAGCGCGATGTTCGAGATCCTAACGTTACTGAATTGGGGCGGATTTGGCCTGAAAAGCCACCGAACCCAACAAACCCCATTGCTTCGGATGGTGAAAGAGGGCGTAGAGCTCGATGGGCGTATCCACCTCACAGAAGATCACGCCGGCGGGTTGACGCCGCGATTTACGCGTCGCGGGTTTGTCAAACCGGAGCGAGTCGAGTTGATCTCGGCAGGGCGTTACCGCGATTGTCTGGCCAATTCGCGGAGCGCGAAAGAGTATGGCGTTGCCGTGAACTGTGCTATCGAGCACCCCGAGTCGCTCGTGATGCAGGGTGGGCAGCTGCCCCGCATGGATGTCCTGAGGGCGCTCGACACGGGCATTTATGTGAGCAATTTGTGGTATTGCAACTATTCGGATCGCAATCACTGTCGCATCACCGGGATGACACGCTTTGCTTGCTTTTGGGTCGAAGGTGGCAAGCCGGTCGCGCCGATCAACGTGATGCGCTTTGACGAAAGCTTGTTCGACGTGCTGGGAGACAAGCTTGTCGATCTGACGGTTGAACAGGATTACATTGTTGATTTCACGACCTATGGCAAACGTTCTGAAAACAGCGCGAGATTGCCGGGCGCTTTGGTCGACGATTTTCGATTCACTCTCTAGCCGATTGTTCGGCGTCAACCGAACGTTTGCTTGTCTCCGACAAAACGCGGGCGTTTGAACCCGAAGCCTGATCCCGCCGTAGTCTTCTGAAGTTTCTCGAATGGTCGCTTGGCCGTCTTCGCGATGGCTGGTAATTTCCGGCAGACGCGGTAGGATAAAGCAATCGAACAGTCTGTTGAGTCGACGATAGATAGCCGTGTGATTAAAAAACGGTAAAAACAGTCGGCTTCGCTAATTGTCCAACGCGCTGCGTTAGTTCTAACAGCGTGTAAGTATTCGCCGTCTTCGATTGTTTCGATCAAGTCGGGGATTCTCGTTCGGGGGAGCCGGCGTTCACACGCCGGCGGCTAAGGAACTCCAATAATAAGCCGTTATATGGATGTAATGGGCGTGAACTCAGCGTTGCGTGCGCTGTCATCATGGCTGTGATCGTCCGAGTGATCCGGTGTGCGTGTGTAATCCCGGATCCCCTGCTCGATGCGGTTTGCCCGCATCGGAAAATGGACACCGGTGATGTGTCGGTCGCGTCTCCGGTCATTCGCTCGAGCAATAAAGGGTGCGGCGGTGAGTAATACAGCAGAACAGTCGGGTGCATACAACCACGACACGCGATTTCAGGGTACGGATAAGCAGATGGACCGGATGGTGCGGGTGCTCAAAGTGCGGCGCCGCGCGCGGACCAATCTGCTGAGCGGTTTTGTCGACATAAGTAACTTTAAGTACCGTGAGGTTGGCCAGATCGATTTTTTCGATCTATGGGAACGAGAGCAGACCCGCCTCACGCCGTTTTGTCTCGACGATGAAAACCGATGCGTGATTTTCGTCCACACGCCCGTTGAGACGGACCTCACTCAAGTCCACCCGTTTTTTTACGAAGCGCAGCGACGTCACGCCGAAGTTCTCTACGCGGTTCCATACGATCTGTTGAATCAGATCGCCGACGCTGCGTGTGATCCCGCAGCCGATGAGGATGTGATTTTTCTCCACAGCACCGGCCGTTGCGGTTCCACGCTGCTGTGCAAACTTCTTGGCGACCTCCCAGGGGTCCAGTCTGTCTCCGAACCCGATTTTTTCAGCCAGATCGTCAATCTGCGTGAACACGCGACGGATGATCGAGATGCCGAGTTGGCGCGAATCATACGCTCGTGCACACGTTTGCTCTATGCGCATCTCATCGGCCGCCGGCCGGATTGCAAGAAAGTCGTGATCAAACTCCGGGGCGTCTGTATATCGGCCGCGGATGTTTTTGTCGCCGGCTTGCCCGCGGCTAAAAATATGTTTCTCTATCGAAATGCGCTGGAAACCGTCGATTCATTCATCGGCGCAATCTACGGTGTGCCGCTGGTGCGCTGGGCGGGGAAATTCGGGCTGGATGCCAAGCTGCTGCGGCTGATTGCGGCAGTCAGCCCCATGAAAAAGAACCCTCAGGCTCTCGCGCCGTTGTTGAAAGACCCGCACTACGAGAAGAATACGCCGGAGGATCTGGTGGCTTTTCTCACGGTTGCGTGGCTTTCGAAGATGGATAGGGCGTTGAATCTCACGCTATCCCGTGAAGGATTGTTTGAAGCACTGGTCCGATATGAGGACTTGACGGCCGCACCCATGCCGATAGTCGCCCAGCTCTCACGCGCCTTGTGCCTGCCGGCGGTCGATGACCTCAGTCGCGAGAGGATGCAGGTGACGTTGTCCAAGAATTCCCAAGAGGGCACGGCATTGGCCAGCACTGGCAAGACTTGGATGTCTCCCGGGCAAATCCAGCTGATGCGGAAGATGTTGCAGCTGCATAACCAAATTCGTGACGAAAAATATCGTATTCCCGGAACCCTCTCAGCCCGCGAAGCGGTGTTGGAGGAGGGCTCTTCCCGGTGGGGTCGCGTGATCGAGAGTGCTTGGCCGCTTTCGGTTGATGGCGAGGCCCCTCGGGCGTCCAAAGTCGCCGGTTGAATCCAGTTCCGTAAGGGGTTACGGTGGCGGCTCAATGGCCGCCTTGTTTAGTGTCTTCCGCGGCTATGCTCTGTTGCCGCGTCTCACTGCGAGGCCTGTAGGCTGACCTCGATGAACCAAAATCCAGTTGACGAGCCATCGGAATCGGGGCGCTCCCGGTATCTCCATTTTGCCGTTTTCCTGGGCTTGATCGCCCTGTCGTTCGGGCTGTATCGGGCCTTTGGGCTTGGGGAGTATCTGAGCCAGGAGCGCATGGCCGATACACTGCAAGCGGTGCGTGCGTGGGCACAAGCGGCGGGTGCTGGCGGCTTTCTCTTGTTTTGGCTGGGCGGCGTGGTGGCGATTGTCGTCAATATTCCAAGCGTGTTGGTGATTGCTGCGGCTGCTGTCATCTACGGCGCGCTTGGTGCCGTTGCTTTGGGGTTTCTTTGTTTGAACACGGCGGCAGTGATCATTTTCTGGCTGAGTCAGAAGCTCGGTCGGGAATTCGTATCGAGCGTTTTCCGCCATTCCATGCGTCGGCTAGAAGCTCATTTTCGGGATCGCGGCCTGATCACCGTTATCCATATGCGGCTGCTCTTTTTTGCGTTGCCGCCGGTGAACTGGTTTTTGGGTGTGATGAATCTTAGTTTCCGTGATTTTATGCTTGGGACCGCATTGGGAAGTCTACCCAAAATCATCCTGTTCTCGTGGTTGGGCGGCGTCATTTTCGACAAGCTGGCCCGCGCCGATGGAAGCCTGACTTGGCATTCGCCGGAGTTGATCGTGCCCATGGGGGTGGGGGTGATGCTCAGCCTGATGCTGCGTATCGCCGATCGTTTGTGGCTGGCGCCTCGCGGCAGCGTCGCCCGCTGAGGCGAGCTCATTACATCAATATGCCGAAACCGGTGAGTGATGTTTCACCTCAAGAAAGCCGCCGTGAAGGTTAAACACGGCGGCTTTCTTGCGAATGGCGTTTCGTCTGAGACGGGTTTTGCCTCAGGCGACCGCGGGTGTCAGTCCCGACGGGGGCTGAATGAGTTTGTCGCAGATTTGGCTGATGATCTCGTCGGCTTCGGGAACATACCGAAGGCCGCGGTGGTGACCGGGGATGGTTTTTGGCCAGATTTTCGCGTCGAACATTTTGCGCATGGTGCGCCGGCCGGACCAGGAGAGGGTGTCAATCCGGAAAAATAGAAGTTCGACCGGGATCGAGCAGCGCTCACGCAATTGGTCGAAGTCCCGTTTTTCCAGGATGGTACGGAACTCGGGATAGGAATCCCACCACTCCCGCATCCGCACACTGTTGTCGAAAAGGTAGGGGTGTCCGCAGTGGCGGAGCACTTTTTGCCGCATCTTTTCTCGTCGATAGAACGGTCCCAAGGCTTTCCCGAGCAAAGTCACGTGACCGGGAATATACGCGCCGATGAGCAGTATTGCCTTGGCCGCTTGTTGAGATGATTCCCTGCCGGCGGCGACCAGAGCCGCGCTCAGCGCGAAGGTACTGGCACTCAGTCCCACCATCACGGGGTTGGCTGACTCGTTGCGGAGAAGGTTCTTGAGGTCGTCGACCACCAGCGGCATTTCGATATAACCGCACTTGCCTTCATAGCGGTAGTGGGCCTCATAGACAGCGGAGACGCCGACATCCTTGAGCAGTTTGGTAACCAAGCCTTGGCTATAACTGCCCCTCACCGGATCGAAGCCGCCGGGGATGAGAACGACGGGCGGAGAGCTCGGATTCTTGCTCCCACCTTCAAGGGTGTTTTCGATGAGATAGGTGCCTTGCAGCTCGGTGTCGTACCAGTGGGTTAAATAGCGGCTGCGCACACCTTCAATGCTTTGTTGGTGTAAGAATTCGACGTCGCCCATAGGTCTACATTACTCGCTCGTTTACGTGATTGGGTTTCCCGGTGGGTCAATTTACACGTTCATTCACTGCCATTTATCGTCTGATGAGACGAAATGCTGAAGCGCGCGGTGGTTTGCCACGCGTTCCATTGAGTGAAGCGCTTACTATAGATTTGTCGTTTCGATCGCCACCGGCCGAATCAACCGGATGTCGATACCCCCACCCCAAGGTCACGGTTCCAAGTATACCCAAGATGAATCTTTGCGCGATGACAGCTCAATGCAAATCCGGTTTGGAGGCCGATACTCGGGTGCCGCGACGCCCGGTCAATAGTGCCGAGGCCTCGGTCAGTTGGCCGATGCTTGCAAATCCACCGGTTTGTTCAACGAACCGAGAGGCTGCTTCCACTTTCGGGTTCATCGACCCCGCATCGAATTTGTATTGCCGCAACAACTCGGGCGTGATCTCGTCGATAGGTTGATTGCGGGTCGGCCAGTCCGCGTATACGGCGTCGATGTCCGTGAGGAGGAGTAGCCCATCGGCACCTAGATGCGTCGCCAGCAGCGCGCTCGTGAGGTCCTTGTCGATGACAGCTTCTACGCCAGTCCAAGTGTTGCCCGATTGCTTTACAACCGGGATGCCGCCGCCACCGCAGCAGACCACGATAAAGCCGGCATCGGTGAGTGACCGGATGGCCGGCAGTTCCAGTATTTCCAGCGGCTCCGGCGAAGGTAAGGCGCGACGCCATCCGGCTCCGTCCCGGGTGAAGGTCCACGCCCGCCTGGCCGCCAACTCACGCACTTGTGTATCCGAATATATCGGGCCGATGGGCTTGGACGGTTTTTTGAACGCGGGGTCGAGCGGATTGACTCGTGCCTGGGTTAATACCGCGGCCACGCGCGATTCACCGAGGTGGTTTGTGAGCGCTTGGGCGATGAGGTAGCCCAGCATGCCTTGGGTTTGCGCCCCCAATACGTCTAGGGGATAGGGCGCTACGTTCGTGTGGGCCAGGGCCTGCAATGCGAGCAGCCCGATCTGGGGTCCATTGCCATGGGTGATGATCACTTCGTGGCGGCGCGCGATATCCGCGATTGCCGCAGCGCTTTCGGCAATGTGACGGCGTTGAACGTCGTGCTCGGGTGCTGCCTCCCGTGGGAGTAGGGCGTTGCCGCCCAGTGCCATGACGATTCGCATCAGTGGTTTACTTTGAGCCGGTTGCTGAGGAAGTCGTCCAGGATTTGTCGTAATCCAGGGCGGCTGGCGTCCTCGTATTCGTAGCGTACCCGCGCCACCGGTTTGCTCAGCCCGACGGTTTTGGTCAAGTCGACAGGCGTTGCCGATACGATTACGTCGACGTCGGACCGTTGAATGGTCTCCGCCAAATCCCGGCATTGTTGCTTGTCGTAGCCAATCGCGGGAAGTACCGGGCCTATATGAGGATATTGGGCGTAGATTTGCCGAATGCTGGGGGCCGCGAAGGGTCGTGGGTCGACAATGTCAGCGGCCCCGGCCGCCATGGCGGCTGCGTACCCGGCGCCATGGGGCAGGCCGCCGTGGGTTACGGATGGTCCATCCTCGATCACCAGGATTCGCTGACCGCGAATCCGCTCCGGATGTTCTACCGAGACCGTGGAGTGTCCTAAGACAATGGGAATATTCGGGCAGCACGTGCGGATATTGTTTCTGACCGTTTCGATATGGGCTTCCGGGGCGGCGTTGGCTTTGGCAATGATCGCTACATCCGCGGTGCGCAGTACACTTTCTCCGGGGTAGTAAGTGAGCTCATCGCCGGGCCGCAGTGCGTCGGCAAGGACAATATGCAAATCGGGCTGGATAAACGGAAAGTCGTTGTTCCCCCCCTCCCAGAGGATCAGGTCGGATTCCTGTTCAGCCCGCTGAAGGATGTGAGCGTAGTCGATACCAGCGTAGACGATATTTCCGGCTGCGATGTGGGGCGCGTATTCTTCCCGTTCCTCGATCGTACAATGTTGGGTATCCAGATCTGCTTCGCGTTCGAAGCGTTGGACGATCTGTCGTTCGAGATCGCCATACGGCATCGGATGGCGTAGCACGGCACAGCGCAGATGCCGGTTTTTGAGCTGACGGGATATGCAGCGGGCCACCGGCGATTTACCGCATCCGGTTCTTACCGCTGAGACGGCGATCACCGGGAGTGTTGATTTCAGGCTCGTGCGTTCGGGGCCCAGCAGTACGAAATCTGCCCCCAGCGATTGAACGCGTGCCGCCTGGTGCATCACGTGGGCGTGGGGCACGTCGCTGTAGGCAAAGATGACCTGTTGCACATGATACTCTCGGCACAATGTCTCTAGCAGTGATTCGTCCTCAATGGGAATACCCTCAGGGTATTGTTCACCCGCAAGAATTGATGGGTAACGCCGAGCAGTGGTTAAGGGGATTTGGGTGGTCGTGAACGCGACGACTCGGGTCGTCCGATCATCGCGGAAAACCTGGTTGAAGTTATGGAAATCGCGTCCGGCCGCGCCCATAATCACGGTCCGCACGGGGAGGAGGGGCTTGGTCATTTTTGTATGATCGCCGCCGAATGACTGTCAATATTCCACTTAGACGCAGTTTAACACTTCCGATGGTGGTGCTTTATGGGCTGGGCACGACCATCGGTGCCGGTATCTATGCGCTCATCGGGGAAGTGGCGCGAACAGCGGGCATGTTGGCGCCTTTGGCGTTCTTGTTGGCCTCGTTCATGGCGGCGTTTACTGCATTGAGTTTTGCGGAGATGGCTTGTCGCTTTCCTCGGAGTGCGGGCGAGGCGGTGTATGTGACCCAGGGGTTGGGTGTCCGCTGGTTGGGCGTGGTGGTCGGCCTTTTGGTCGTGTCAGCCGGCACTGTTTCGGCAGCTGCGTTGGTTCACGGTTTCGTGGGTTACTTTGGTGATCTGATGCCCATTCCTAAAGTGCCCGTGATGGTTCTGGCGGTGCTGGTTCTGGCGGCAATCGCGGCATGGGGTATCGGGGAGTCGGTGCGGCTGGCGGCGGTTGTCACGCTCGTGGAAACGGGCGGTTTGTTGTTGGTTGTCGCGTTCGGCGCGGACGCCTTGGCCGAACTGCCCAATCGTTGGCGGGAGTTCGAATTGAATGGGGGTGCCTCGCCATGGGCCGGCGTTATGGCCGCTGCCCTACTGGCGTTCTATGCATTCTTGGGTTTTGAGGACATGGTCAACGTCGCTGAGGAAATCAAGGATGTTGAGCGCATACTCCCACGCGCCATCGTGATGACTCTGGTTTTGACCACTTTAGTCTATTTTCTCGTGGCCATCGTTTCGGTGCTGGTTGTGGCGCCTATGGACCTGGCCGATGCCGGCGCGCCCTTAACCCTTGTCTATGAGCGGGCGGGTGGTTATTGGCCGTCGGCGCTAAGTGTGGTCGGTGTGCTGGCCATGATCAATGGCGCCTTGATTCAGCTCATCATGGCCTCGCGCGTGGTTTATGGTCTGGCGCGGCAGGGCACGCTGCCGATGTTTTTGGCCGCGGTACATCCCAAACGGCGAACACCACTGTGCGCGACCGCGCTAATCGGGATGCTGGTTCTCGCGGCCGCGCTATGGTTTCCTTTGGCTGCATTGGCTGAGTGGACGTCCCGGTTCACGCTGACGGTTTTTGCGATGGTTAATTTGGCATTGCTGGTCATCAAGTGGCGTCGCGCTTTTCCAGCCCCTGTCTGGGCCGTGCCGGTATGGGTTCCGGCTATCGGTTTTGTGGTCAGCTTTTCCTTCCTTGGTTGGGGTTTTTGGCGCTGGGTGTAATGCCTCGGGGGCTTGCTTTCCGGGTTTTGAGTTCACTACAATGCGCCGCTGACTGGCCGATCGGTCAATTTAGAAAAGCCTAAGGTTTTCCCATGCGCGATGATTTGACTCCGCCGATCAGTGCGGGCGAGCAAGGTATATTGGACGCCGCCAAGGAATTGTTCTCTGAGCACGGGTTCGATGGGGTCTCGATCAACGCCATCGCGGCGCGCGCGGGCGTTTGTAAGGCGAACGTTTTTCATCATTTCGAGTCCAAAGAAGCACTCTATCGCGCGGTGCTGGAGCGCTCCTGTGAGCGCTTCTCTGGTCTCTTGGGGGATGTGCTGACCCGTAGCACCAGTTTGCATCAGGGGGTTCAGGATTTTGCCGGGGCCCATCTGCGTTTGCTGTTTTCGGACGAGGCTCGATCCCGTTTGGTGGTCCGGGGTTTTTTGGATGACAGCGTCCAGCGTGGTGGTGACTTGGTCGAACAGGTCATGGCGGCGAACTTTGCGCTGTTGGTAAAGCTGTTTTCCGATGCGCGGGATCGTCATGAACTGCGTGCGGATGTGGATCCGGTGCTGCCGGCGTTTCTTCTGCTCGCCGCCAACTCGGTTTTTTTTCAATCGCAAGGAATCTTGCGACGCTTTGCGGAGTTCTCGTTCGCGGACGATGCCGATCGCTATAGCGAGATGCTGTGCGATGTGCTCTTGAACGGCGTTAAAACGCCAACGCCACAATCAACGTAAACAATGGACGTAACAATGAACGTACGGCATGCCTGGATGCTCCTCGGGTTTTCGGCTCTGATCTTGACGGCTTGTGGCGGCGAGCAGGCTGCGGAACAGCCGCAGGCAGAGCGACGCACCCTCATTACGGTCGCTGAAGTTCAAACCCGTGCAGTCGAAGATATCGAGGTGTCGGTAGGGCGCATCGTCAGTAAGAGCGACCCCCAGGTTTCTGCCGAGGTGGCCGGTCGGGTGGTTTCGATCGAAGTTGAGAAAGGCGATGTCGTCGAAAAAGGGCAGCTGCTCGCCCGGCTGGATCCGAAAGACTATCAGTTGGGCCGAGATCGCGCGCGCGCCGAAATTCGCCGTCTCGAAGCCGTGTTTCAACAGCAGAAGCGTTTGGTAGGTCGGTATCAAGAACTGGCGAAGGAAAGCTTCTTCTCTCAAAGTGCCTTGGACGAAGCCAAAACCCAGCTGGAAGCGACATCCGAACAGTTGGTCGCCGCGCGCACGCAACTCGAACAGGCCGAACGAAATCTCGCGCGGACCAATGTGGTGGCGCCGGTCAAGGGTAAGATCGAGCAGCGACTGGTGAGCCAGGGTGATTTTGTGGGCACGGGCTCGCCGTTATTCTTGCTGACCTCGGATGAGATGTTGCGAATCGAGTTGCCCTTCCCGGAAACACTTTCGGAGGATTTGGCCGTCGGGCAGGTGGTTCGTTTGTCTGTCCCGTCTGATCCCAAGAAAATGGTTGGGGCCAGAATCACGGAGCTTCGGCCTGTGATCAGCGCGTTGAGCCGGTCGGTTGAGGTCGTGGCCGAGATTGCCAATCCGGGCGGGTGGCGGCCCGGAGGCAGTGTGACCGGTGAGGTGATTATGGGGCGCCGTGAAGGCGCGCCGGTTGTGCCGCCAGTGGCGTTGGTTCAACGTCCGAGCGGCACTGTCGTTTACCAGGTCGAGGACGGCGTAGCGCGCGAGCGGGTGGTGATCACGGGCGTTCGACGGGCCGATTTCGTCGAGGTGACTTCGGGGCTGCAAGGCGGTGTGACCGTCGCGGTGGATGGGGCTGCATTTCTAACCGATGGTGCGCCGGTTCGGGTCCGCGAAGGAGGTTGATCCATGAATTTGCCGGAACTATCGATTAGGCGGCATGTGCTTGCCTACATGATGAATGCGGTTCTGCTGTTATTCGGGCTTATCGGCTACACATTCTTGGGTGTAGACCGTTTCCCGGATGTCGATATCCCCGTAATCACTATCACAACCATCCAGCCCGGGGCCAACCCGTCCATTATCGACGCCAGTGTGACCAGTATCATCGAGCGTCAGGTGAATAGTGTTCCGGGCATCAAAAACATCCGTTCAAGCTCCACCCCGAGTGTCTCGGTCGTCGCGATCAATTTTGAGTTGGAAAAAGACATTGATGTCGCTTTCAACGAGATCCAGGCCAAGATCAATCAAGTCTTAAGGGAGTTGCCGGACGACGCCGATCCGCCCATCGTGGCGAAGTTGGAGACGGGTTCGCAGCCCATTATGTGGCTTGCGCTTACCGGTGACCGCACCCAGCAGCAGCTCAATACCTACGCCAGCAACGTGCTGCGAAAGCAGTTCGAAAGCATCAACGGCGTTGGTGAGGTTCGAATCGCCGGGCAACGGGAACGGGTGATTCGTGTTGAGCTCGATCCAACCCGCTTGGCCGCCTACAATCTGACTGTCCAGGACCTCGTTCGCGCCTTCAGTACGGAGCATTTTCTGCTTCCCGGCGGATTTCTGGTGTCTGCCGAAACGGAGACGCTGTTGAAGCTCGACCTGGAGTACCACGATCCGTATCGCCTCCAAGATATGGTGGTGGGGTACCAGGAAGGCGCCCCAATCCTGCTCCGTGACGTCGCCGACGTCCGTGACAACATGGAGGACTTTCGTGAGTTGGCGCGCTTCAACGGTGAGCCCACCGTGGGTTTGGGTGTCGTCAAAGTGCCGGGCACGAATTCGGTCGCCATCATTGACGAAGTGAAACGGCGGCTGGAAGAAGAAATCGTTCCGCAGTTGCCGCCGGGGCTGGATGTCGGCATCGCCTCGGATACCTCCGGCTTTATTCTCGAGTTGGTTCATGCGTTGCAAGAGCACTTGGTTGTCGGAACCGTTCTGGCCGGCCTCATCGTCTTGGTGTTTTTGAGGAACTTCCGTTCGACCATCATGATCGCAGCGGCCATCCCGGTATCGCTGTTGGGCGCCGTGGCGGTGATGTATTTCTTTGGTTACACCTTTAATTCGGTCACCTTGCTTGCGCTGCTGCTTCTCATCGGCGTAGTGGTGGACGATGCCATCGTGGTGTTGGAGAACATTTATCGTCATCGTGAAGAAATCGACCCCGACCCGGTGAGTGCGGCCATTAACGGCACCGAAGAGGTGATGTTCGCGGTATTGGCGGCCACCTTATCGTTGGTGTCGATCTTCGTTCCGGTGGTATTTATGGGCGGTATCGTCGGGCGGTTTTTCCAATCGTTCGCCGTGGTGGTGGTGTTTGGTGTTCTGGCCTCCTGGTTTGTCGCGCTGAGTTTGACCCCGATGATGTGTTCTCGCTATTTGGTCGTCAGTGAGCAGCATGGCAAGATTTACGGCTTTTTCGAGCGCGCTTTTCGGTCAATGGAAAGCGGGTATTCTCGACTCCTCGGCTTCTCGCTGCGGCACCGGCCGCTTGTTCTGTTGATCAGCGGTGCTGTCGTGGCTTCTAGTTACTACTTTTTTACCCACGTGGGCGGGGAGTTTGTGCCTCAGGAAGACCAGGGGCGCATGCTGGTTCAATTGAAAACGCCCTTGGGTTCAAGCATTGAATACACCGATGCGAAACTACTCGAAGCGGAGGCTATTCTCAACGAAGAGCCGCTGATCACGAGCTACTTTACGGCCATTGGTTTGGGGCAGCAGGGCCAGGTGAACCAAGCCGTCGGCTTTGTGAATATGGTTCCCCGCGAAGAGCGCGAGATTAGCCAAGGTGAGATGATCTTGGAGATGCGGGAGCGCATGGCGGAGATACCCGGCGCTCAGGTATTCGTCTCCGAAGTCCCTGCGTTTTCAGGTGAGCGGGGCGAGCCGCTTCAATTCGTACTCCGCGGCCGGAGTCTCAACGACGTGGCGCGTTACGCGACCGAGCTGCGCGACCGGCTGGTTGAGACTCCAGGTATGGGTAGCGTGGATTTGACGCTTCAGCTGGACTTGCCCCAACTGGAACTCGAAGTTGATCGGGTGCGTGCCGCCGGTGTGGGCTTGTCCGCCATCGATGTGGCACAGGCAGCCAACGTCCTGGCGGGTGGTTTCGATGTCGCGCGGTACAACGATGATCCGGGTGATGGTGAACGATACGATATTCGATTGAAAGCAGCCGACGGTGTGTTTGAATCACCCGCTGATCTGAACAAGATTTTTCTCCGGAACCGGCAGGGCGAGTTGGTTCGTCTGGATACCGTGGCTGAATTTATTGAGAACGTCGGCCCTGCTGAAATCGGACGCTATGACCTGCGGTATGCTGCGTTCTTCTTCAGTAATCCCACGATGCCGCTTGCCGAAGCTGTGGCGACCTTGAATGAGGTTTCTGGCGAAGTGCTTCCGGCGGGGTATTCCGTTCAGTTGTTCGGGCAGGCGGCAGAGTTGGGAGATACCGTCGGCTATGTTGTATTCGCGCTCGTTATTTCGTTGGTGCTGCTCTATATGGTGCTCGCGAGTCAGTTCGACTCGTTCTTGCAGCCGCTGATCATCATGGTAGCGCAGCCTTTGGCAGCCATTGGTGGGGTGGCTGCGCTGTGGCTGCTCGGCTATACCATGAACATGTTCTCCATGATCGGTATGCTGCTATTAGTGGGGTTGGTTGCCAAAAACTCGATACTTTTGGTTGACCTCACCAATCAGCGTCGAGCCCAAGGCATGGATATTGGAGATGCGCTTCGAGATGCCTGCCCGACGCGTCTGCGGCCGGTGTTGATGACCTCGCTCACTGTGATCTTCGCACTACTGCCGGCCGCGCTTGGCTATGGTGCGGGTGCCGATACCAATGGTCCGTTGTCCGCCGCCGTTATCGGCGGGATGTTTACATCCACGGCATTGACTTTGGTGGTGGTGCCGGTGGTGTATTCACTGGTCGAAGGACTCAAAGCCCGTTTAGGTTTTAAAATCGCCACCGCAGAGGGAGCGGCGAATACCCATGCTCACTGAAATTAAGGCAATCAAGGTTATCGGGGCGTTTTGTTTATCCGCCGTGACGGGCGTCGTTCATGCGGAAGGTTTGATGGACGTCTACCGTCTTGCCGAGCAGCGGGATCCGGTTTATGCCGCCGCGCAGCATGAGCGTGAAGCGGTTTATACATTAAATCGTCAGGCGCTTGGTGTGTTGTTGCCCTCCATCGATTTTGATGCGAGCGCGACCTACCTCGATCAAGAAATCGAGAGTGATCCCGTCGAGTTTCCCGCGCCAAGCTATTTGCCCTCGTTTCTCACCGGCGGCAGCTCCCAGATTGAGCAAGGTGGTGAAGTCGAAGATACGGACTGGAGTTACGGCGTGAAGTTGCGTCAGCCCATCTTCGTGGCTGAAGCGATCGCGCGTTACGGTCAGGCGAAACGGCAGGTGTCGCTGGCTGACGTTCAGTTCTCACTGGCGCAGCAGAATTTGATTTTGAGGGTTGCGGGCGCCTACTTCGACGTGCTCTTGGCAGACCGGCAGCTCGGTACCGCGCAAGCCGAAAAGCGCGCGATCGAGCAGCAACTCGCCTTCGCGCGGCGTAGCTTTGAAGTGGGTACCGCGTCGGTAAACGACATCAATGAGGCGCAGGCCCGATTCGATCTGGCGACCGCCAATGTTCTCCAGAGAATCAATGATTTGGCTATTGCTGAACGCGAATTGACGCGTATCACCGGGGAGCCAGTTGGTTTCTTGGCGCGCTTCGCCGAGGAATTGCCTCTAGTGGGCCCGGAGCCCAACGATTTGGAAGTCTGGCTGGAGCGGGGGAGGGTAGGCAGTCTTCTGCGTACTGCCCAAGAGTTGGGCGTTGAAGTCGCGGAAAAAGAAATCGACGCGCGCCAAGGGGCTCGGCTGCCGACGTTGTTTTTCGTTGCCGGTTACGATGTTCGTCGCAACAATCGCCCGAGCCTGGGTGGTGATGTGACCAGTACTGACACCGACACCGCGAGCATCGGTGTGCAGCTTAGCGTCCCGCTGTTTCGCGGCGGTTTGTTGTCCGCGCAGGTGGACGAAGCAGCCGCCCGATACAGCCAGGCTAAGAGTCAGTTGGTAGATGCGACTCGCCAAGCTGAACTGCTCACCAGCCAAGCGTTTCTGGAGTTAAATAACAGTATTGCCCGGGTGCAAGCGCTTCAGCAGGCATTGAAGTCCAGTCAAACCGCGCTGGAATCGACCCAGATCGGCCGCGATGTTGGCATCCGAACCAATGTGGATGTTTTGAATGCGTTGCAGCAAGTTTTTTCTTCGCAGCGAGATCTCGACTCTGCTCGCTACGGCTATGTGCTGAGCCGGTTAAATTTGCAGGCTGCCGTTGGAACGCTCGGTGTTCAGGACCTGCAAGCAGTGGATGTCTTGTTAACCGAAACCGCGCCTGGCGATTCTGATTTGCTCAATTTGTCCGAATAAATCCCAGTGACATTCCGTTCTGTTGGTATTGGTGGTTGACAGCGAGGAGTCGCTTTCCCAAAATACCACGCTTGCTTTTTTCGGAGGGGTGCCCGAGCGGCCAAAGGGAGCAGACTGTAAATCTGCCGGCTACGCCTACGTAGGTTCGAATCCTACCCCCTCCACCAGACTTGTTTGAGTAGCCTCCGGTCCGCGATTTGGCGGGGGCGATTGTTGCCCAAAGCCTGGGTAGGTTGAGCGCGAGTTCGGGCTTGTTGGGAAGGCGTGATAAGTGCCAGCGGCGTGATGGCTGATTGGCTTTTTATCCGGTTTCGTCGTTGGTTCGAGCCTCGGCATGCGGGTGTAGTTCAATGGTAGAACCTCAGCCTTCCAAGCTGATGATGTGGGTTCGATTCCCATCACCCGCTCCATTAATAAAGAGCGTGGCTTGTTTGATGGCTGGCCGCCATGGTGAGATCGCACCATGGGTGCCTGTCGGTGGTAGGCGTTGTTTGCGGCCCATATAGCTCAGGCGGTAGAGCACTTCCTTGGTAAGGAAGAGGTCACCGGTTCAAGTCCGGTTATGGGCTCCATATTTGTCCTCAGCCGGCGAATGTGGCTGAGGCTGTGATCAAGAAGGCCTCGTGATTCGTTAAGAGTTGTCAGTATTTGAATGAGGTGTAGCCGTGTCGAAGGGAAAATTTGAGCGTACCAAGCCGCATGTAAATGTGGGGACGATTGGTCACGTGGACCATGGTAAGACGACGTTGACGGCGGCGCTGACGAAGGTGCTGGCTGAGCAGCACGGTGGTGAGTTCAAGGCGTACGATCAGATTGACAATGCGCCGGAAGAGCGGGCTCGTGGTATTACGATTGCGACGGCGCACGTGGAATACGAATCGGATGCGCGGCACTACGCGCACGTCGACTGCCCGGGTCACGCGGATTATGTGAAGAACATGATCACGGGTGCGGCGCAGATGGACGGAGCGATTTTGGTGGTTTCGGCGGCTGACGGTCCGATGCCGCAAACGCGAGAGCACATTTTGCTGTCGCGTCAGGTGGGTGTTCCCTACATTGTCGTGTTTTTGAACAAGGCTGACATGGTGGACGACGCGGAACTTCTGGAGCTGGTTGAGATGGAAGTTCGCGAGCTCTTGGATACCTATGAGTTTCCGGGTGACGACACCCCCATTGTAGTGGGTAGTGCGCTGAAGGCGCTGGAAGGCGACAGCTCGGATATCGGTGTTCCGGCCATATTGAAATTGGTTGCGGCCATGGATGATTACATCCCCACGCCGGAGCGTGCGGTGGATGGTGATTTCCTGATGCCGGTGGAAGATGTCTTTTCCATTTCCGGGCGTGGCACCGTGGTGACGGGTCGTGTGGAGCGGGGCATTGTCAAGGTCGGCGATGAAGTCGAGATTGTGGGTATCCGCGACACCACCAAGACCACCGTGACGGGGGTGGAGATGTTTCGGAAGTTGCTGGATCAGGGACAGGCGGGCGACAACGTGGGTGTGTTGCTGCGTGGTACCAAGCGCGACGATGTGGAGCGTGGGCAGGTGCTGTGTAAGCCGGGTTCGATCAAGCCGCATACGGGTTTTGAAGCGGAAGTGTACGTACTGACCAAAGAAGAAGGTGGTCGTCACACGCCGTTTTTCAATGGTTATCGTCCGCAGTTTTATTTTCGGACGACGGACGTGACGGGGGCGGTGACGTTGCCTGAAGGCACCGAGATGGTGATGCCAGGGGACAACGTCAAAGTGGAAGTGAAGTTGATAGCCCCGATTGCGATGGAAGAAGGTTTACGGTTTGCGATTCGCGAAGGCGGCCGCACCGTAGGCGCCGGCGTCGTCTCCAAAATCATCGAGTAAGTAGTGAGTGCATGCTGTGGCGGCTGATGTAAGTGATCGATCAAGCCGCCACGGTTGACGATTTTAGGCCAGTAGCTCAATTGGCAGAGCAGCGGTCTCCAAAACCGCAGGTTGGGGGTTCAAGTCCCTCCTGGCCTGCCATTTTTTTTGAATGTTGCGCGGGTAGTCAATGAACGCAAAAACAGAAACGCCGGCTGGATGGATGGATGTCCTCAAGTGGGTGTTGGCGGTCGCGGTCGTCGTGGCCGGTGTGGTCGCGTTCTACTACTTCGCGGATCAGCTTTTTATCTATCGGGTCCTGATGGTCGTCGCTGCGACGGCTGTCGGTCTGGCGATTGCAAGCCAAACTGATCTCGGTCGCAGTGTCTTGGGTTTGGCTCATGAGTCCACGCGCGAAACGCGCAAGGTCGTCTGGCCGGGTCGGCAGGAAACCGTGCAGACGTCGTTGGCGGTCACGATGATGGTGTTGATCGTCGGCGTTTTTCTATGGGTGACCGATTTGTTATTGAGTGTGGGTCTTCGCCTACTGACGGGGATCGGGAGTTAAGTATGGCGAAGCGCTGGTATGTGGTCCAAGCGTATTCCGGATTTGAGCACCAAGTGAAGCGCTCGCTTGAAGATCGGGTTCGTCGTAGCGGCTTGGAAGATCGCTTTGGTGAGATTTTGGTGCCGACCGAAGAAGTCGTGGAAATGCGCGAAGGCCAGAAGCGTCGGAGTGAGCGCAAGTTCTTTCCGGGCTATGTCTTGGTCCAGATGGACATGGACGATGATACCTGGCATCTGGTTAAGGAGGTTCCCAAGGTGCTGGGTTTTATTGGTGGCACCAAGGATCATCCCACGCCGATTACGGATCGAGAGGCGGATACCATTCTCAATCGCATCAAGGAAGGTGCCGAAAAGCCGCGGCCCAAAGTGTTGTTTGAGCCTGGTCAAATGGTCCGAGTCATCGACGGCCCTTTCAACGACTTCAATGGGGTTGTTGAAGAGGTTAACTACGAGAAGAGTCGTTTGCGTGTCGGCGTGAGTATCTTCGGCCGCTCGACCCCTGTCGATCTTGAGTTCAGTCAGGTTGAAAAGGCCTGATTGTTTAAAGCCCGCTTGGCGGAATTGATTTTTAACGGGGAGCCTTAAGTCGTAGGCGTTCGTACCCGAGAGAGTTGTTATGGCAAAGAAGATTGAAGCTTATATCAAGCTCCAGGTGCCTGCTGGGAAAGCGAACCCCAGTCCTCCTGTTGGTCCAGCGTTGGGTCAACATGGCGTCAATATCATGGAGTTCTGCAAGGCGTTCAACGCGCAAACGCAGAGCATGGAAGCCGGTATGCCGGTTCCGGTTGTGATCACCGTCTACAGTGATCGTAGTTTTACGTTCATTACCAAAACGCCGCCGGCGAGTGTCTTGCTCAAAAAGGCCGCTGGTGTTCCTAAGGGTAGCGGTGTGCCCCACACTCAGAAGGTTGGTAAGGTTACGCGTGAACAACTTGAAGAGATTGCCAAGACGAAAATGCCTGACTTGAGTGCGGCCGACTTAGATGCGGCAGTACGCACCATCGCAGGTAGCGCCCGCAGCATGGGCTTGGATGTGGAGGGCGTTTGACAATGGCGCAATTAGGAAAGCGAATGCGGGCTATTCGCGAGAAAGTCGAGCCCGGAAAACAATACGCGGTCGATGAGGCGTTTTCGATCTTAAAAGAGTGCGCGCGCGCTAAATTCACTGAGTCTGTCGACGTCAGTGTGAACCTGGGGGTTGATCCTCGTAAGTCCGATCAAGTGGTCCGCGGGGCTACGGTGTTGCCGAACGGTACTGGTAAAACCATGCGTGTGGCCGTGTTTGCTCAGGGCGCTAACGCGGACACTGCTAAAGAGGCCGGTGCCGACATCGTCGGTTTTGAGGATCTGGCTGAGCAGGTCAAAGGCGGCAATTTGGATTTTGATGTGGTTATTGCCACACCGGATGCCATGCGTGTCGTCGGTCAGTTGGGCCCGATTTTGGGTCCCCGCGGACTCATGCCTAATCCCAAGGTGGGGACTGTGACGCCTGATGTTGCTACTGCCGTGAAAAACGCAAAGGGTGGTCAGGTTCGTTACCGCACCGATAAGGCGGGGATCATTCACTGCAGTATCGGAAACGTGAGTTTTGAAGTGCCGAAGTTGAAAGAGAATCTTGCGACTTTGTTGGCGGACCTCAGAAAGGCCAAGCCCAGCGCTGCAAAGGGTGTCTACATGAAAAAAGTCACCGTGTCTTCGACCATGGGGCCGGGCGTGGTGGTTGATCAGGCATCACTGGCGGACTCATAGCGCGTTCGGCCTATCAAGTTTACTTAGACGTTTTTAAAGGCTTTGGGGCCATCGATGAGATGGACGTCAAAGACCGCAGGTGATTCGATGGGCGTTTGGTCAACGAATCTTAATGGCCGCTGGCTGGCCTGCGCAGACGGTGACCCAACATCAGGTTTTAACCTGGCGCGGGGCATCGTGTTAAAAGGGGCCGGATGTCATTGCGAATATCCGGTGATCCTTTGGGTGCTCGGGGCGGTTCAAGCCGGCCCGGCCAGGAGATAAATCATGCCACTAGCACTAGAAAGTAAGAAGGCGTTAGTCGCCGAAGTCAGCCAAGTCGTGGCCGGCGCGCATTCCGCCATCGCAGCGGAATACCGTGGTCTTACGGTTGCTGAAATGGATGAGCTTCGCAAGAAGGCGCGCAACGAGGGTGTTTACCTACGGGTGGTAAAGAACACGCTCGCTCGTCGTGCTTTGGTGGGGAGTGACTTCGAGTCGCTGGGTGAGCGTTTGGTGGGGCCGTTGGTTCTCGGCTTTTCCTTGGAAGACCCAGGTGCCGCCGCTCGCCTTTTTAAGGACTTCGGTAAGTCTCACGACGCGCTTAAGGTCAAGGCTCTTGCCCTGGGTGGGCAAGTGCTTGAGGCCTCGGACATCGATCGTGTTGCCAATCTGCCGACCCGTGATCAGGCCATCAGCACGCTCATGGCGGTGATGAAGGCGCCGGTCGAGAAGTTCGTCCGTACGCTTAATGAGCCCACGGCGAAGATGGTTCGCACCTTCGGTGCCGTTCGGGATCAAAAACAAGCGGCGTGACATCGCTGACGCATTGCGATTAACCGATTATTCGAACTTTGCTAATCGAACTGAATTTTTCGGAGTAAATTATCATGGCTGTTTCCAAAGAAGATATTCTGGAGACCATTTCCAACATGACCGTTATGGAAGTTGTGGATTTGGTCGCCGCAATGGAAGAGAAGTTTGGCGTTTCGGCCGCCGCCGCTGTCGCGGCAATGCCGCCAGCAGCAGCTGGCGGTGCCGGCGCGGCTGAAGCGGCAGAAGAGCAGAGCGAGTTTGATGTCGTGATGACCAGCTTTGGTAGCAACAAGGTGGCTGTCATCAAAACGGTTCGCGGTATTACCGGTCTTGGTTTGAAAGAAGCCAAAGATATGGTAGAAGGCGCGCCGGCTACTGTTAAAGAAGGTGCCTCGAAAGAAGAGGCCGAAGATATTAAAAAGCAGCTTGAGGAAGCCGGTGCTTCCGTCGAGGTCAAGTAAGCTCATTGATAGTTGCTAACGAAGCGGCTAACGCAATACAGGGCTGGTGGCCGGTCGTGCCGCCGGCCTCGTTCTGTTTTTCCGGCGTATTATTTCGTTCTCAATACGGATTGCGCCGGCGATTGCTGTTTTCCGATTCCACGGGTTTTGGATCGCCGAGGAACGCCTAATGCCATACTCCTTTACTGAAAAGAAGCGGTTTCGTAAGGATTTCGCCAAGTTACCTACTGTTAGGGTGGTGCCGTATCTGTTGGCAATCCAGTTGGACTCTTATCGGGAGTTTCTTCAGTTGGGCGTCGCGCCTGACCAGAGGCGGGAAGCCGGCCTGCACGGCGCGCTGAAGTCCGTCTTTCCGATTACAAGCTATTCCGGATACGCGGTCCTGGAGTATGTGGATTATCGACTGGGCGAGCCACCGTTTGATATCCGTGAATGTCAGCAGCGGGGGATGACCTATGCTGCTCCGCTTCGGGTCAAGGTCCGTTTGGTGATCTATGACAAAGAAGCCGGCGAGGCTGGGCAGGTTGTCAAAGATGTGCGAGAGCAAGAAGTCTATATGGGGGAATTGCCCCTGATGACCGATACCGGTACGTTCGTCGTGAATGGTACCGAGCGGGTGATCGTCTCCCAGCTACACCGCTCTCCTGGCGTTTTCTTCGATCATGACCGCGGGAAAACGCACTCTTCCGGAAAAGTGCTCTATTCTGCTCGCGTTATTCCTTACCGTGGGTCATGGCTCGACTTTGAATTCGACCCCAAAGACCATTTGTTCGTCCGAATAGATCGTCGTCGCAAGCTGCCAGTATCCATTCTGTTGCGGGCTTTGGGCTTCGAACCGGAGCAGATGCTCGAGATATTCTTTGAGCATAATGTGTTCCGGATTAAAAAAGGCGTGGTCGCCTTGGACTTGGTTCCCGAGCGCCTGCGTGGTGAAGTTGCCAGCTTCGATATTAAAGCCGGCAAGAAAGTGGTGGTCGAGGAAGGGCGTCGAATTACGGCACGGCATATCCGCGAGTTGGATTCTGCGGGGGTCAGTTCGTTGGAAGTGCCGTCTGGCTATCTGGTCGGCAAGGTCGCCGCTCACGCCGTGGCGGATGAGTCCACCGGAGAGTTACTTGTAGATGCCAACGACGAGTTAACGGAAGAACAGGTCGGCGCGCTGCTGGATGCGGGCGTGGAAGAACTCCGTACGCTCTATGTCAATGATCTCGACCGTGGCCCGTATATCTCAAATACATTGCGAGTCGATTCCACCACCAACGCTTTAGAGGCGCTGGTGGAAATCTACCGGATGATGCGACCGGGCGAGCCGCCTACGAAAGAAGCGGCACAAAGTCTCTTCCAGAATCTGTTCTTTACTCCGGAGCGATATGACCTTTCGCCGGTTGGCCGTATGAAATTCAATCGCCGGCTGGGACGTGGGGACGTTACGGGGCCCGGCATTTTAGATAACAGCGACATTTTGGACGTTATCAAGGCGTTAATCGACATCCGAAACGGCAATGGTCAGGTGGATGACATCGACCACTTGGGTAACCGACGGGTTCGTAGCGTGGGTGAAATGACCGAGAACGTCTTCCGCATCGGGCTCGTTCGTGTGGAGCGCGCGGTTAAAGAGCGGCTGAGCTTGGCGGAAAGTGAAGGGTTGATGCCGCAGGAGCTCATCAATGCCAAGCCGGTGGCTGCCGCAATCAAAGAGTTCTTCGGGTCCAGCCAGCTCTCGCAGTTTATGGATCAGAACAATCCGCTGTCGGAGGTGACGCACAAACGACGTGTTTCTGCGTTGGGTCCCGGTGGGTTGACCCGGGAGCGGGCCGGGTTTGAGGTTCGTGATGTTCATCCCACGCACTATGGTCGCGTCTGTCCTATTGAAACGCCGGAAGGGCCGAACATCGGCTTGATCAACTCGCTGGCGGTCTATGCGCGGACCAATGCCTACGGTTTCTTGGAAACACCGTACCGGAAAGTCGTTGATGGCGTCGTGAGCGATGATGTGGAGTATCTCTCTGCCATTGAGGAGGGGCGTTATGTTGTTGCCCAGGCGAATGCCCGTATCGATGACAGCAAGAGCCTTGTCGATGAGTTTGTCTCCTGTCGGTATCAGAACGAATTCACGTTGATGCCGGCGTCGCGTGTGGACTACATGGATGTCTCTCCGCGCCAGATCGTTTCGGTCGCCGCCAGTTTGATTCCCTTCCTCGAGCACGACGATGCCAACCGTGCCTTGATGGGTTCAAACATGCAGCGCCAGGCCGTACCGACATTGCGGGCTGAAAAGCCTTTGGTCGGAACCGGTATTGAAAGAGCGGTTGCTATCGATTCCGGTGTGACGGTCGTGGCTAAGCGTGGCGGCAGCGTCGAGAAAGTCGATGCGTCGCGTATCGTGGTGCGGGTCAGTGATGACGAAACCATGCCTGGCGAGCCCGGGGTGGATATCTACAATCTGACCAAGTACACCCGGTCCAACCAGAATACCTGCATCAACCAACGGCCCTTAGTGAAAGTTGGAGACCGAATCGCCAAAGGCGATGCGCTCGCCGATGGCCCGAGTACCGATATGGGTGAGTTGGCTCTTGGGCAGAATTGTCTGGTCGCATTCATGCCCTGGAATGGATATAACTTCGAAGACTCCATTCTCATCTCAGAGCGTTTGGCGCAGGAAGATCGGTTTACAACGATTCACATCGAAGAGTTGTCATGCGTCGCGCGTGACACCAAGCTGGGGCCGGAGGAAATCACTTCGGATATCCCGAACGTCGGGGAAGCTGCGCTTTCCAAGTTGGATGAGGCTGGCATCGCTTACATCGGCGCCGAGGTGAAAGCCGGGGATATTTTGGTCGGCAAGGTCACGCCCAAAGGCGAAACTCAGTTGACGCCCGAGGAAAAACTGCTGCGTGCAATTTTCGGTGAAAAAGCCTCCGACGTAAAAGATACCTCGCTGCGCGTGCCGCCAGGAATGGATGGGCATGTGATTGATGTTCAAGTGTTCACCCGCGACGGCATTGAGAAGGACAGTCGGGCTATCTCTATCGAGAAGGCTGAGCTTCAAAGAGTCCGTAAAGACCTGAACGATCAGATGCGGATCCTGGAAGATGATACCTACCAGCGTATCGAGCGGTTGATTGTGGGCAGTGTGGCCGATGGCGGCCCCAATGGGCTGAAGGCGGGAACCAAAATCACCAAGAAGTATCTCGGTGATCTGGATCGTGAGAAGTGGTTCGAGATCCGGCTGCACAAGGAAGAAGTTAACGAGCAGCTCGAGCGCATGGCGGCTCAGTTGAAAGACCAGCGCGAAGAGTTCGACCGTCGCTTCGACGAGAAAAAGCGCAAGATCACCGCCGGTGACGATCTGGCACCTGGTGTGCTCAAGATGGTTAAAGTCTACTTGGCGGTGAAACGGCGAATTCAGCCTGGCGATAAGATGGCCGGGCGTCACGGTAACAAGGGTGTGATTTCGCAGATCGTGCCGGTGGAGGATATGCCCTATGCCGCTGACGGTACGCCTGTTGATATCGTGTTGAACCCGCTCGGTGTTCCGTCCCGAATGAACGTTGGCCAAGTACTGGAAACCCACCTCGGTTTTGCTGCCAAAGGGCTGGGGCTGAAGATTGGGGCGATGTTGGATGAGCAGCGAAACGTGGCCGAGCTCAGGGACTTCCTGGATCAAATCTACAATCAGGTTGGTCGCGATCACCAGCAGCACATCGAATTATCGGAATTGAATGATGACGAAGTGATGGAGTTGGCTGGCAATCTTCGCGGCGGCGTCCCCATGGCTACGCCTGTGTTCGACGGTGCCGCAGAGTCGGAAATCAAGGATATGTTGGAGATTGCCGGACTGCCCGTCAGTGGCCAGCTTCAATTATTCGACGGACGCACCGGCGATTCTTTCGATCGCGAAGTGACCGTTGGCTACATGTACATGTTGAAGTTGAACCACTTGGTCGACGACAAGGTTCACGCTCGATCAACGGGTCCGTATAGTTTGGTGACCCAGCAGCCTTTGGGTGGGAAAGCCCAGTTCGGAGGGCAGCGTTTCGGAGAGATGGAAGTGTGGGCGTTAGAGGCCTATGGGGCTTCTTATACCTTGCAGGAAATGCTGACCGTCAAATCGGATGACGTACAAGGGCGCACCCGCATGTATAAGAACGTGGTCGATGGAGATCACAGTATGCAAGCCGGGATGCCGGAATCGTTCAATGTTTTGATCAAGGAAATTCGTTCCTTGGGTATCAACGTTGAATTGGACCAGGACTGAAAGCAAGGCGTGCGGCAAACCTTCTGTGGGTTTGCCGCGTATTGACTTGCAGGAGATACGATGAAAGACCTACTCAAGTTTTTCCGGCAGCAGGACCAAATTGAAGACTTCGATGCGATTCGTATCGGTCTCGCGTCTCCCGATATGATCCGTTCTTGGTCCTTTGGTGAAGTTAAAAAACCGGAGACGATTAACTACCGGACCTTCAAGCCGGAGCGGGACGGGCTGTTCTGCGCCAAGATTTTCGGTCCAGTTAAGGACTATGAGTGCCTCTGCGGTAAGTACAAACGATTGAAGCACCGCGGCGTAGTTTGTGAGAAGTGCGGCGTTGAGGTGACCTTGGCCAAGGTGCGCCGAGAACGTATGGGGCACATTGAGCTGGCCAGTCCGGTCGCTCATATCTGGTTTTTGAAATCTTTGCCTTCTCGAATCGGCTTGATACTGGATATCACGCTTCGTGAAATTGAGCGGGTACTGTATTTCGAAGCCTATATCGTCATCGATCCCGGTATGACGCCGCTGGAGCGTGGCCAAGTATTGTCGGAAGAGGCTTACCTGGATGCGATCGAGGAGTACGGCGACGAATTCGATGCCCGTATGGGCGCCGAAGCAATCGACGAGATGCTGCGGACTATGGATCTGCAGAAAGTCGCGTCCGGCTTGCGTGATGAAATCGCCGGTACGAGTTCCGACACCAAGATTAAGCGTTTGGCGAAGCGGTTGAAATTGATCGACTCGTTCATCGATTCCGGCAACCGGCCTGAATGGATGATTCTTAAAGTCTTGCCCGTGCTGCCACCCGATTTGCGTCCTTTGGTGCCGTTGGATGGCGGTCGATTCGCCACCTCGGATCTCAACGATCTCTATCGCCGTGTGATCAATCGCAATAATCGCTTGAAGCGCTTGTTGGATCTTTCTGCGCCTGAAATCATCGTTCGTAACGAAAAGCGGATGTTGCAGGAAGCCGTCGATGCCTTGTTGGACAATGGTCGGCGTGGCCGGGCCATTACAGGCAGCAACAAGCGGCCGCTGAAGTCGCTTGCCGATATGATCAAGGGTAAGCAGGGTCGCTTCCGGCAAAACCTTTTGGGTAAGCGGGTCGATTATTCCGGTCGTTCGGTGATCGTGGTCGGTCCCACATTGCGGCTGCATCAATGCGGTCTTCCGAAGAAAATGGCGCTTGAGTTGTTCAAGCCGTTCATTTTTTCCAAGCTTCAGCGTTTGGGTTTGGCGACGACCATTAAAGCAGCCAAAAAGATGGTTGAGCGCGAAGAGCCGCAGGTCTGGGATATCCTTGAAGACGTGATTCGCGAGCATCCGGTGATGCTCAACCGGGCGCCCACGCTTCATCGTCTCGGTATCCAAGCGTTTGAGCCGGTACTCATCGAGGGTAAGGCGATTCAGCTCCACCCGTTGGTGTGTACGGCCTTCAATGCCGACTTTGACGGCGACCAGATGGCCGTTCATGTTCCGTTGTCGCTTGAGGCGCAGCTGGAAGCGCGCGCCTTAATGATGTCGACCAACAACATTCTCTCGCCGGCCAGTGGTGAGCCCATCATTGTGCCGTCGCAGGACGTGGTTTTGGGGCTCTACTGGATGACTCGCGAGCGGGTCAACGCGCCAGGCGAAGGCATGTGCTTTTCGGATGTGACCGAAGTTCAGCGAGCCTATCGAACCGGCGCGGCTCATCTCCAAGCGCGAGTCAAAGTTCGATTGGCCGACTCGGTGGAAAATGAAGACGGGGAAATTGAGGAACGCATCCGCTTGGTCGAAACCACTGTGGGGCGAGCGCTGCTATCGGAGATTCTGCCCAAAGGCCTGAGCTTCGAAGCGATTAATCGCGACATGAACAAAAAGGCGATTTCGGCGGCTCTCAACGCTTGTTATCGGCGTGTTGGGCTTAAAGAAACGGTGATTTTTGCTGACCAACTCATGTACACGGGGTTTCGGCAGGCCACCATGGCCGGGGTTTCGATCGGTGTCAACGATATGGTCGTCCCCGAAGAGAAGGTCTCGATTTTGGGTCGCGCGGATGCCGAAGTGAAAGAAATCGAGCAGCAATACGCCTCTGGTCTCGTGACCAATGGCGAGCGCTACAACAAGGTTGTCGACATTTGGTCGCACACCAACGATCAGGTGGCCAAGGCGATGATGGAGAAGCTCGGTACTGAAGAGGTGGCGAATGCGGAAGGCGAGTTGGTTAAGCAGCCATCCTTCAACTCCATTTACATGATGGCGGACTCCGGGGCGCGAGGCAGTGCCGCGCAGATTCGTCAGCTCGCAGGTATGCGGGGTTTGATGGCAAAACCCGACGGTTCAATCATCGAGACACCTATTACGGCCAACTTCCGAGAGGGGTTGAATGTTCTTCAGTACTTCATCTCCACCCATGGTGCACGCAAAGGGCTGGCCGATACCGCACTCAAAACGGCCAACTCCGGTTACCTGACCCGCCGCTTGGTTGATGTTTCGCAGGACGTCGTGGTCGTGGAAGACGATTGTGGGACCGTACGAGGCTTGCCGTTGGCGCCTATCGTGGAGGGCGGTGACGTATTGGAGCCCCTCAGTGAGCGTGTCTTGGGTCGGGTGCTGGCGCAACCGGTGTATTTGCCCAATTCCGACGAAATCGCGATCGAGCAGGGGACGCTCCTCGACGAAGATCTAGTCGAGAGGCTAGAGCAGATTGGTGCCGATCAGGTCACTGTCCGCTCCGCCATCACCTGTGAGGCCCGCTATGGTGTTTGCGCGGCTTGCTATGGTCGCGACTTGGCTCGTGGTCATCGCGTCAACATGGGTGAGTCGGTGGGTGTGATCGCTGCCCAGTCGATCGGCGAGCCTGGCACACAGCTCACCATGCGTACGTTCCATATTGGTGGCGCGGCTTCGCGATCCGTTGCAATCAACAACGTGCAGGTCAAGCACAAAGGCTCTCTACGTTTGCACAACGTCAAGACGGTGCAAAATCAGGCGAGCAACCTGATCGCGGTTTCCCGCTCTGGCGAAATCGGCGTTGTCGACGACTACGGGCGTGAGCGCGAGCGTTACAAGATTCCTTACGGCGCAGTGTTGACGGTGGGTGATGGCGACGCCGTGGAAGCGGGGCAAGTCGTGGCTAATTGGGATCCGCATACGCACCCGGTGGTCACGGAGATCGCCGGTCGATTGCGTTTCGTCGAGATGAATGAGGGCGTTACCGTCGCCCAACAGGTTGACGATATCACAGGCCTGTCCAGTGTGGTCGTGATGGATCCGAAGCAGCGCACAGCTGCCGGTAAGGATCTTCGGCCCATGATCAAGATGGTTGACGAAAACGGCGATGATTTGCATTTTCCTGGGACGACCATTCCCGCGGCGTATTTCTTGCCCGCAGGTGCTGTGGTTAACGTACAAGACGGCGGCGAGGTCAATGTCGGTGACATCTTGGCTCGTATTCCACAGGAGTCCAGTAAGACCCGTGATATCACCGGTGGTCTGCCACGCGTGGCAGATTTGTTCGAAGCCCGAAAACCCAAAGATCAAGCTATCCTGGCAGAGCAATCGGGAACGATTTCCTTCGGTAAGGATACGAAGGGCAAGCAAAGACTCGTGATCACCGACGAACACGGTGAGCCTAATGAAACCTTGGTGCCTAAGTGGCGAAACGTCACGGTGTTCGAAGGTGAGCACGTGGATCGTGGGGATGTTGTCGTAGATGGCGAGCCCAATCCACAAGATATCCTTCGATTGCTTGGTGTTGAGGCATTGGCCGAATACCTTGTCAAAGAGATTCAAGACGTCTACCGATTGCAGGGCGTTAAAATCAACGACAAGCATATTGAAGTTATCATTCGTCAGATGCTTCGAAAGGTCGAAATCGCCAATGCCGGCGATACCCGGTTCCTGCAAGGTGAGCAGGTGGATAGGGCGCGTGTGCTGGAAGAAAATGAGCGCGTTATCGCCGAAGATAAACAACCTGCACGCTGGGAACCGCTGTTGTTGGGCATCACTAAGGCTTCCCTGGCGACCGAATCGTTTATCTCTGCGGCCTCATTCCAGGAAACCACTCGGGTGTTAACGGAAGCGGCTGTCAGGGGAATGCGTGACAGCTTGAGAGGCCTAAAAGAGAACGTTATCGTCGGACGCCTGATTCCGGCCGGTACCGGCTTGGCGTATCACGAGCAACGGCGCAAAGATCGCGATGCCGGTTATTCGCTTGATGCGTCGGTTGTTGCAAGTGCGGCCGGCGGGGGGCGTGTAGAACGTCCAGAGGACGTTTTCGAGGATCGATAAGCCTCAATAGATGCCGGCCTGGGTCGGGCCATTACTCGATGGGCAGCACTGCGTCTGGTAGCTCAGGCGCGCGCTGCCCATTCATTTTTTCAAGCCTTCTTTGCCCCTTTGGCCGAAGGTTCCTGCGCCAGCGCAAATCGCGAATGACAATCCACGGCGGCTGATGTGAAAGAGATGCGGTAGGGTGGAAAATCCCGTCCTTGACAGGTGCTGTCCCGTGTCTCTAGAATTGCGCCTCTTCACGACAGGTGGGTGCTCCTGCCTGTTTTTGTTTTTTGGACGGATCAATCGAATACCCATGGCAACCATCAACCAGCTCGTTCGTAAGCCGCGCCGCCAAAAGCCTATGAAAAGCGACGTTCCGGCTTTGGAGAAATGCCCGCAAAAGCGTGGTGTGTGTACTCGTGTTTATACGACCACGCCGAAGAAGCCGAACTCCGCGCTTCGGAAAGTTGCGCGCGTTAGGTTGACCAATGGTTACGAGGTCACGAGCTACATTGGTGGTGAAGGTCATAACCTTCAAGAGCACTCCGTTGTGTTGATTCGCGGCGGGCGTGTGAAGGATTTGCCGGGTGTTCGATATCACGTCGTGCGCGGCAGTTTGGATACCGCTGGGGTCAATGAAAGGCGTCAGGGGCGTTCCAAGTATGGCGCGAAGCGTCCAAAAGGATAAGTGGGTGCGCGTCGCGCACACATGCTGATTGAGTAGCAAATTATGGCCAGAAGAAGAGTTGCGGCAAAGCGGACAATCCTTCCAGACCCCAAGTATGGAAGTGAGCAGCTTGCCAAGTTCGTCAATATGCTGATGATCGACGGCAAGAAGTCCGTGGCTGAAAATATCGTCTATGGGGCGCTGGACGACATTGCTGAAAAGCGCGGTGGTGACCCGCTTGAGGTTCTGGATGCCGCACTTGAAGCCGTTCGGCCGGTGGTCGAGGTGAAGTCCCGGCGCGTGGGTGGTGCCACCTATCAGGTGCCGGTGGAGGTTCGCCCGACGCGACGCAACACGCTGGCTATGCGTTGGATCATCGATGCTGCTAGATCTCGTGGTGAGATGTCCATGGTTCGTCGGTTGGCCGGTGAGCTGTTGGATGCGTCCGAGAGTCGTGGTTCCGCAGTGAGAAAACGAGAAGACACCCATCGTATGGCTGAGGCCAACAAGGCGTTTTCGCATTTCCGCTGGTAATGAATGAAATTTCTTTTAGGGGTTGACGACGGTGTCACGCACAACGCCGATTGAGCGCTACCGAAACATAGGCATCATGGCTCACATCGATGCCGGAAAGACGACGACTACTGAGCGTATCCTTTTCTATACGGGTATTTCCCACAAGATTGGGGAAGTTCACGACGGCGCTGCCGTGATGGATTGGATGGAGCAGGAGCAAGAACGGGGTATCACGATTACCTCTGCGGCGACCACCTGCTTTTGGTCCGGGATGGCCAAGCAGTTTCCAGAGCATCGAATCAATATTATCGATACGCCTGGTCACGTCGACTTTACGATCGAGGTTGAGCGCTCCTTGCGTGTGCTTGATGGTGCCGTGGCCGTGTTTTGTGCGGTGGGTGGTGTTGAGCCGCAATCGGAAACAGTTTGGCGTCAAGCTAACAAGTATTCCGTGCCTCGCATGGCTTTTGTTAACAAGATGGACCGCGTTGGTGCCGATTTCCTGCGGGTCGTTGGTCAGGTGGGCAGTCGTTTGGGCGCGAATGCCGTCCCGCTGCAGTTGCCGATCGGTGCTGAAGAGGATTTTAAGGGTGTTGTCGATCTCGTAACCCAGAAGGCGATTTATTGGGACGACGAAACCATGGGGGTCAGCTTCTCCGAAGAAGAGCCGCCAGTCGAGATGGCCGATCAAGTCGCCGAGTATCGTGAAGCGCTTCTTGAGGCGGCAGCCGAAGCCAATGACGAGTTCATGGAAAAGTACCTTGAGCACGGGGAGTTGTCAGAAGACGAGATTCGGGAAGGTATTCGCGCCCGAACCCTGGCAAACGAGCTTGTTCCGGTTTTGTGTGGGACCGCCTTTAAGAATAAGGGCGTTCAAGCCATGTTAGATGCGGTCATTCGTTATATGCCGTCTCCAGTCGACGTTCCTCCGGTCAAGGGCTTGGAGCCTGACGGTGATGTCGAGCTTGAGCGTCGTCCGATGGACGATGAGCCGTTTTCGGCGCTGGCGTTTAAGATCGCTACCGATCCTTTTGTTGGCACGCTGACCTTTGTGCGTGTCTACTCCGGGGTTCTCGCGTCTGGGGATTCCGTGATGAACCCCAATAAAGGTAAGCGTGAGCGAATCGGTCGTTTGTTGCAAATGCACGCCAACACCCGTCAGGAAATCAAGGAAGTGCGCGCCGGCGATATCGCCGCTGTGGTCGGGTTAAAGCAGGTCGTCACCGGGGAAACTCTGTGCGACATGGGGTCGCCTGTTGTTCTGGAGCGTATGGAGTTTCCGGATCCTGTTATTTCGGTTGCGGTTGAGCCGAAAACGAAGGCTGACCAGGAAAAAATGGGTTTGGCGCTGCAGAAGCTGGCCCAGGAAGACCCGTCCTTCCGAGTGCGTACAGACGAAGAGTCGGGTCAGACGATCATCTCCGGTATGGGTGAGCTTCACCTTGAGATTATCGTTGATCGTATGCGCCGTGAATTTAAGGTGGAGGCCAACGTTGGTAACCCGCAGGTTGCTTACCGTGAGGCGATTCGCGCTGCCGTTGAGCAAGAAGGTAAGTTTGTTCGTCAGAGTGGTGGTCGGGGTCAGTACGGTCATGTTTGGCTTCGCTTGGAGCCCCTGGAGCGCGGTTCGGGTTATGAGTTTGTCAATGAGATCGTCGGCGGGGTTATTCCTAAGGAGTATATCCCCGCTGTAGATAAGGGTGTTCAGGAGCAGCTCGGCAATGGGGTTATCGCCGGATTTCCCTTGGTCGACGTCAAGGTTACGTTGTACGACGGTTCCTTCCATGATGTCGACTCCTCTGAGATGGCGTTCAAAATCGCTGGTTCCATGGCCCTCAAAGAGGGCGTAAAGAAGGCGCAGCCCGCGCTTCTCGAACCGATTATGAAGGTCGAGGTGGTCACGCCAGAGGACTACATGGGTGACGTGATGGGCGACTTGAATCGTCGTCGCGGGCTGGTGCAGGGAATGGAGGACGGTCCGTCCGGTAAGGTTATACGCGCCGACGTACCCCTGTCCGAGATGTTCGGTTATGCGACTGATTTGCGTTCTCAGACGCAAGGAAGAGCAAATTATTCAATGGAGTTCGCCAAGTACGCCGAGGCACCGGCGAATGTGGCTGAGGCTGTGATCAAGAAGGCCTCGTGATTCGTTAAGAGTTGTCAGTATTTGAATGAGGTGTAGCCGTGTCGAAGGGAAAATTTGAGCGTACCAAGCCGCATGTAAATGTGGGGACGATTGGTCACGTGGACCATGGTAAGACGACGTTGACGGCGGCGCTGACGAAGGTGCTGGCTGAGCAGCACGGTGGTGAGTTCAAGGCGTACGATCAGATTGACAATGCGCCGGAAGAGCGGGCTCGTGGTATTACGATTGCGACGGCGCACGTGGAATACGAATCGGATGCGCGGCACTACGCGCACGTCGACTGCCCGGGTCACGCGGATTATGTGAAGAACATGATCACGGGTGCGGCGCAGATGGACGGAGCGATTTTGGTGGTTTCGGCGGCTGACGGTCCGATGCCGCAAACGCGAGAGCACATTTTGCTGTCGCGTCAGGTGGGTGTTCCCTACATTGTCGTGTTTTTGAACAAGGCTGACATGGTGGACGACGCGGAACTTCTGGAGCTGGTTGAGATGGAAGTTCGCGAGCTCTTGGATACCTATGAGTTTCCGGGTGACGACACCCCCATTGTAGTGGGTAGTGCGCTGAAGGCGCTGGAAGGCGACAGCTCGGATATCGGTGTTCCGGCCATATTGAAATTGGTTGCGGCCATGGATGATTACATCCCCACGCCGGAGCGTGCGGTGGATGGTGATTTCCTGATGCCGGTGGAAGATGTCTTTTCCATTTCCGGGCGTGGCACCGTGGTGACGGGTCGTGTGGAGCGGGGCATTGTCAAGGTCGGCGATGAAGTCGAGATTGTGGGTATCCGCGACACCACCAAGACCACCGTGACGGGGGTGGAGATGTTTCGGAAGTTGCTGGATCAGGGACAGGCGGGCGACAACGTGGGTGTGTTGCTGCGTGGTACCAAGCGCGACGATGTGGAGCGTGGGCAGGTGCTGTGTAAGCCGGGTTCGATCAAGCCGCATACGGGTTTTGAAGCGGAAGTGTACGTACTGACCAAAGAAGAAGGTGGTCGTCACACGCCGTTTTTCAATGGTTATCGTCCGCAGTTTTATTTTCGGACGACGGACGTGACGGGGGCGGTGACGTTGCCTGAAGGCACCGAGATGGTGATGCCAGGGGACAACGTCAAAGTGGAAGTGAAGTTGATAGCCCCGATTGCGATGGAAGAAGGTTTACGGTTTGCGATTCGCGAAGGCGGCCGCACCGTAGGCGCCGGCGTCGTCTCCAAAATCATCGAGTAAGTGATGGCAAATCAACGTATTCGTATTCGTTTGAAAAGTTTCGATCATAGGTTGATCGATAAGTCTACGCTGGAGATCGTCGAAACGGCGAAGCGGACCGGGGCGCAGGTCAAGGGGCCGATTCCGCTCCCGACTCGCAAAGAGCGCTTTACGGTTTTGATTTCCCCACACGTCAACAAGGACGCGCGGGATCAGTATGAAATCCGAACGCACAAGCGCTTGATGGAAATTATTGACCCTACCGACAAAACGGTGGACGCGTTGATGCGCCTTGATTTGGCGGCAGGTGTCGACGTCCAATTGAAACTTTATTGATCGCGGGTATGTCGGGTGATTCGGTGGCGGTGTCGTTACCGCGGCTGAGCCCGGCTTATCTCGTTAGGCTTTACGCATCTCCGTAGGTCGAAAGGCCTTGGATTGGTTTGATTAATTGTGTCTGGGGTCGCACTCCTAGGCAAAAGAACTCAAGGTTGCGAGACGATGGCGCTCGGATTAGTTGGTCGGAAACGCGGAATGACTCGGGTGTTCACGCCAGAAGGTGAGTCCATTCCGGTCAGTGTAATCGAGGTTACCCCGAACCGTGTGACAGATGTTCGCACGGAGGATAAAGACGGTTATTCGGCAGTGCAGGTTACGGCCGGATCTCGCCGGGCCAGTCGCATCAGCCGCCCGGTCGCGGGTCAGTTTGCCAAAGCTGGCGTCGAAGCGGGCAGAGGCTTTTGGGAGTTTCGGCTTTCGCAAGAGCAGGGCACCGATTTGGCCCCAGGCTCTGAAATAACCGTTGATATCTTTTCTGAAGGTGACGACGTGGATGTGACCGGGACGTCGATCGGAAAAGGCTTCGCCGGGGTCGTCAAGCGCCATAATTTTCGGACGCAAGACGCTTCTCATGGTAACTCGCTGTCCCATCGGGCGCCTGGGTCGATCGGTCAGAACCAAACGCCGGGGCGGGTCTTTAAAGGCAAGCGGATGGCGGGGCACTTAGGTGCCGTGAGAACGACTACTAAGAACTTAAAAGTCGTTCGCGTCGATGTTGAGAAGAACATCCTGTTGGTAAAAGGCGCGATTCCTGGTGCGAAAGGTGGTGACGTGATTGTGCGTCCTGCGGTCAATAAGAGTAAGGGTTGAACGATGGAGCTCAAAGCGCTTGATGGTGACGTATCCATCCAGGTGGCGGATTCGGTGTTCGACGTTGTGCTCAAGGAGCCGCTCATTCACCAAGTTGTGGTGGCTTACTTGGCGGGCGGCCGAGCCGGGACTCGCGCACAGAAAAATCGTGCAGCGGTTCGAGGCGGTGGAGCCAAGCCTTGGAGGCAGAAGGGTACTGGTCGCGCGCGCGCCGGGACGATTCGTAGCCCGTTATGGCGCTCTGGCGGCGTTACGTTTGCGGCTCAACCGCGGGATCACGGTCAAAAAGTCAACCGTAAGATGTACCGGGGCGCGATGCGCTCCATCCTCGCGGAACTTGTTCGTCAGGAGCGCCTCGATGTCGTTGAGCGCTTGGGTGTTAGCGAAGCCAAGACCAAAGCGCTGGATTCAAAGCTCAAAGAGCTTGGTTTCCGTGGCGGCCTTATTGTGGTCGGTCCCGAGGATGAGCAGCTGGCGCTGGCGGCGCGTAATTTGAAAGGTGTCGATTTGATGCTGGCTGCTCAGTTGAACCCGGCGGCATTGGTCGGCGCGGAGAAAGTTCTGATGACAGTTGACGCCGTTCGTGTCATTGAGGAGTGGTTGGGATGAGCGAAGAAAGATTGCTTCAGGTACTCCTTGGGCCGCACGTCTCCGAGAAGAGTACAAACGTGGGCGACGCTCATAACCAAGTGGTGTTTAAGGTGCGTACCGATGCCACCAAGTCCGAGATTAAGCAGGCGGTTGAAACGCTGTTTAAAGTGACGGTTACAGGTGTCACTGTTGCCAATGTGAAAGGTAAACGTAAACGGTTCGGCCGCATGGCGGGCGTACGGAAGGGCTGGAAGAAAGCGTATGTTCGAGTCGCTCAAGGCGGCGAGATCGATTTTCTTTCGGTTTCTTAAGAGTTTGGTCCGGTTGCGCCTCCAATAGGAAATAGACTTAGGTAATTTCAGTATGGCAGTCGTCAAGGCAAAACCCACATCCGCGGGCCGGCGTTTCGTCGTCAAGGTTCGTACGGACGGCCTTCACAAAGGTGGGCCCTACCAACCGCTGGTCGACAAGCAGTCGCGTAGCGGTGGTCGTAACAATCAGGGGCGTATCACCTGTCGACACAAAGGCGGCGGGCACAAGCAACGCTACCGCATTGTTGACTTTAGACGGAACAAAGATGGGGTGCCGGGCGTCGTAGAGAGGCTGGAGTACGATCCGAACAGAAACGCGCATATCGCCTTAGTGCTGTACGCTGATGGTGAGCGTCGATACATTTTGGCGCCTAAGAATGTCGCTTCCGGGTCCTCCATTGTTTCAGGTCAAGATGCACCGATTCAGCCAGGTAACGCGTTACCCCTGAGAAACATTCCGGTCGGTACAGTCGTTCATGCGGTTGAGCTGAAGCCGCGCAAGGGAGCGCAGTTGGCTCGCAGCGCGGGCACTTATGCGCAAATCGTGGCGCGAGAAGGTGCCTACGCAACGTTGCGGTTGCGTTCCGGGGAAATGCGAAAGGTGCTCTTGGAATGTCGCGCCACCGTCGGGGAAGTCGGGAATGCTGAGCACAACCTTCGCTCTCTGGGTAAAGCGGGTGCGAAGCGATGGTTAGGCGTCCGGCCGACGGTCCGAGGTGTCGCGATGAACCCGGTTGATCATCCACATGGTGGTGGTGAGGGGCGTACGTCCGGTGGACGGCATCCCGTGACCCCGTGGGGTGTGCCGACCAAAGGGTACAAAACGCGGAAAACCAAGCGTACGGACAGCATGATCGTGCGTCGTCGGAAGGCCAGGTAATTTAGAGGATAAGAAATGCCGCGTTCAATTCGAAAGGGTCCTTTCGTTGACCATCATTTGGCAAAGAAGGTGCACGAGACCCAGGAGTCGCGGACCAAACGTCCGATCAAAACGTGGTCTCGCAGGTCGATGGTCACACCGGAGATGGTGGGCCTGACCATTGCGGTTCATAACGGTCGTCAGCATGTCCCGGTTTTGATATCCGAGAATATGGTTGGCCACAAACTGGGCGAGTTTGCTCCCACGCGCACCTTCAAAGGGCACGTTGCGGACAAGAAATCGCGCTGAGAGGGTTTCAATAATGCAAGTTGCCGCCAAGTTGAAGCACGCGCGTATTTCACCACAGAAATGTCGGTTGGTCGCGAATGAGATTCGGGGGTTGCCGGTGGACAGGGCTTTGCAGACGCTCAGCTTCAGTCCAAAGAAGGCTGCTCGAATCATGAAGAAGGTTGTTGAGTCTGCTATCGCAAACGCGGAACACAATGAAGGCGCGGATATTGATGAGCTTAAGGTGGCTCGTGTCTGCGTCGACGAAGGTCCGACGATGAAGCGGTTCCACGCCCGCGCCAGAGGTCGTGGTTCTCGAATTCTAAAGCGTACCAGTCACATTACTGTGACGGTTGCAGACGAGTAACGGTTAGCGAGATTGTTATGGGACAGAAAGTCAACCCGATAGGTATTCGACTCGGAATTGTTCGCGACTGGGCATCCACCTGGTATGCGGAGGGGCGTGAGTTTGCGAACTATCTCAATCAAGATATGGAAGTTCGCGATTTTATCCGCAAAAGGTTGTCGAATGCGTCGGTAAGCCAAATTAAGATCGAACGTCCTGCGCGTACGGCTCAAATCACGATTCATACCGCGCGGCCCGGTATTGTGATCGGGAAAAAAGGTGAGGACATCGACCGGCTTCGTCGCGACGTAGCGGAGTTAATGGGTGTGCCTACGCAGATCAACGTCGAAGAGGTTCGTAAGCCCGAGCTTGACGCTCAGTTGGTTGCGGAAAGTGTCGCGCAGCAGCTTGAGAAAAGAATCATGTTCCGGCGGGCCATGAAACGGGCGGTTGGTAACGCCATGCGCTTGGGTGCCCAAGGGATCAAGATCCAGGTATCCGGCCGTTTGAATGGTGCGGAAATTGCGCGAACCGAGTGGTATCGGGAAGGCCGCGTGCCGCTTCATACGCTTCGGGCGGATGTCGACTATGCGATTGCGGAGGCGCGCACCACCTACGGTGTCATTGGGGTTAAGGTTTGGGTGTTCAAGGGTGAGGTTTTTCACTCTGACGGTGCTGCAGCCGGTTCGACAAAAGAACAGGCTAAGGCAAAGGAGGCCTAAGCGATGTTGCAGCCGAAGCGTACGAAGTACCGAAAGCAACAGAAAGGACGCAATCGCGGGTTGGCGACACGAGGTAGTCGCGTCAATTTTGGCGAGTATGGTCTCAAGACCGTAGAGCGTGGCCGCGTGACGGCACGTCAGATTGAGGCGGCCCGTCGCGCGATCAATCGCCACGTCAAACGAGGCGGAAAAGTTTGGATTCGCATTTTCCCAGACGTGCCTGTCACCACGAAGCCAATCGAGGTTCGGATGGGTAAAGGAAAGGGCAACGTTGATTATTGGGTGGCGAAAGTGCAGCCGGGTCGGGTGCTCTACGAAATGGAAGGTGTCAGCGAAGAGTTGGCCCGCGAAGCGTTTCGTTTGGCTGCTGCCAAGCTGCCCGTTAAGTGTGTGTTCGTCAGTCGGACGGTAGCGTAATGAGAGCGAGCGAGTTGAGAGAGAAAACGATCGCTGAGCTTCGCGATGAATTGCTGAAGCTGCGACGGGAGCAGTTTACTTTGCGGATGCAATCGGCAACGGGGCAACTTAATCAAGTTCACGAGTTCTCGCGAGTTCGAAAAGGCATTGCCCGGGTCAAGACCGTCATGACCGAAAAACATGCCAAAGGTGAGGCGAAATGAGCGAACAACCGAAGAGCAAGCGCACGCTGATTGGCCGCGTCGTCAGCAACAAGATGGATAAAACCATCACGGTTCAGATAGAAAGGCGTGTTAAGCATCCTATTTACGGGAAATACGTGCGCCGGTCCACAAAATTGCGCGCTCATGATGCAGAGAATATTTGTGGGACGGGCGATTTGGTTCGCGTCGTGGAGTGTCGTCCGATCTCCAAGTCCAAGACTTGGGCGTTGGTTGATATTGTGGAAAAACGCGATAGTGCCGGTTGATATCCTCCGTCGATATCGTCTTTTGTGAACCGCTGATTACGGGTTACGACAATGATTCAGATGCAAACAGAACTCGGTGCGGCCGATAACAGCGGCGCACGGCGCCTTATGTGCATCAAAGTACTGGGCGGTTCTCGCCGACGGTATGCAAATATTGGCGACGTCATTAAGGTGACAGTTAAAGACGCGATCCCGCGTGGTCGGGTCAAAAAGGGTGAAGTTTACAATGCCGTCGTCGTGCGCACCCGTAAGGGGGTGCGGCGTCCTGACGGTTCGTTAATTCGATTCGATGGCAACGCAGCGGTCCTTTTGAATAACCAGCTTCAGCCTGTGGGCACCCGAATTTTCGGGCCGGTAACACGTGAGCTTCGCTCTGAGCGATTTATGAAAATAGTTTCGCTCGCACCTGAAGTGCTCTGAATAACGATTTCGGGAGCGAAACATGAACAAAATCAAACGTGGTGACGACGTCATCGTGACAACTGGAAAGGACGCGGGGCGCCGAGGCCGTGTTCTGCGGGTATTACCGAACGATCGCGTTGTCGTTGAGAACGTGAATCTGGTCAAGAAGCACGTTCGACCTAACCCGAATCAAGGTGTCGCGGGTGGAATTGTGGAGCAAGAGCGGTCGATTCATGTCTCGAATGTGATGCTGTTCAACCCTTCCACTAAGAAAGGCGACCGGGTGGGTATCCGTACGTTGGCTGATGGACGTCGAGTTCGCTATTTCAAGTCCGACGGCGAAGTCGTGGACGTATAAGGTGAGTCGAGCTATGCCTAGATTGCAAGAACTGTACGCCGACACAATAGCTGCCCAACTCAAAGAGCGTTTGGCGCTAGAGAACTCTATGGAGATTCCTCGGCTGGCCAAAATTACGCTCAATATGGGTCTTGGTGAGGCCGTTTCGGATAAGAAGGTTATCGAGCATGCGCTCGGCGACATGGCGCAGATTTCGGGGCAGAAGCCCGTCGTCACGCGCGCCCGGCAGTCTATTGCCGGCTTTAAGATTCGAGACGGCTGGCCCATCGGCTGCAAAGTGACTCTGCGTCGTGATCGCATGTACGAATTTTTGGACCGGCTTATTTCCATCGCGATTCCCCGAATTCGGGATTTTCGTGGATGTAATCCTCGTGCGTTCGATGGGCGAGGTAACTATTCGTTCGGGGTAAATGAGCAGATCATTTTCCCGGAGATCGATTACGACAAGATCGATACCTTGCGGGGCATGGATATTACCGTGACGACTACGGCCCGTAACGATGAGCAGGGTCGGGCATTATTGGAAGCTTTTGGCTTCCCATTCCGGAACTGAGGCGCGATATGGCAAAGGCAAGTATGGTGGCGCGTGAGCGCAAGAGAGAGCGCTTGGTGGCTAAGTACGCTACTCGGCGGGAACAGCTCAAGCGGGTAATCAAGAGCCCGAATACGACCGATGAAGAGCGATTGGACGCAGTGATGAGCTTGTCTAAATTGCCTCGCAATTCCAGTGCGGTCCGCCAGCGCAATCGTTGCGAAAGAACCGGGCGGCCGAAGGGGTACTATCGCAAATTCGGTCTGGGTCGGAATAAGCTTCGCGAAGCGGCAATGTCCGGCGATATCCCGGGTTTGGTGAAAGCCAGTTGGTAGCGCCTCCGGGCGTTCCAGTTAAAAGCGCATAGATTAAGGTTACGCGTATGAGTATGACGGATCCCATCGCAGATATGCTGACGCGCATTCGGAATGGGCAAAATGCGTCCAAAACGCAAGTTGCGATGCCGAGTTCTCGGTTGAAGATTGCGATTGCAAAGCTACTGCAAGAAGAAGGCTACGTGAGTGATGTTCGCTGTCACGGCGAGGAAGGGAAGCCTGTTCTTTCCGTATCGCTGAAGTATCACGACGGTCGTCCGGTGATCGAGCGAATCGAGCGTACGAGTCGCCCGGGCCTGCGGGTTTATAGATCGAAGGATGAGTTGCCTTCCGTTCTTGGTGGGCTCGGCATTGCAATCGTGTCGACGTCTAAAGGTTTGATGACCGACCGGGCTGCGCGCCAACAAGGCCTGGGTGGCGAGATCCTCTGCACGGTCTATTGAGGCGGAAACGGATATGTCGAGAATTGCAAAAGAGCCGGTTGTGGTGCCAAAGGGTGTTGAGATCACTCTCGATGGTAGCCGGCTACAGGTAAAGGGTAAAAATGGTGCCCTGGATTTGCAGGTCCACGAGGACGTGAATGTCCAAGAGGAGGGCGGGCGGCTGCAATTTTCCGCGCAGCGAGATAGCCGCAAAAGCAGATCGTTAGCCGCGACCATGCGCACGCTTGCCAACAATATGGTGCGAGGTGTCAGTGAAGGCTTCGAGCGCCGGCTTCAGCTGGTTGGGGTTGGGTACAGGGCCCAGGTACAAGGAAAGACGCTGAATCTGTCGTTGGGCTTTTCTCATCCTGTTGAGTACCCGATACCCGAGGGTTTAACTATTGAGACACCTAGCCAGACGGAGATTGTCGTCAAGGGTTCCGATAAGCAGCTGGTCGGTCAAGTCGCAGCAGAAATTCGTGAGTTTCGGCCGCCCGAGCCTTATAAAGGCAAAGGTGTTCGCTACGCGGGTGAACGCGTGGTGATGAAAGAAGCCAAGAAAAAGTAAGTAGGTTGTTTCGATGGATAAAAAGACTAGCCGTTTGCGAAGAGCACGCCGCGGTCGCGCCAAAATGCGTGAGCTGGGCGTCAATCGGTTGTGCGTCCATCGCACGCCGCGCCATATCTATGCACAGGTTGTTGCGCCCGATGGAGCACATGTGCTGGCCGCTGCATCGTCCTTGAGTAAGGAGATTCGTCAGCAGGTTAAATCCACGGGGAACGTTGATTCGGCGGCGCTCGTTGGAAAAACGATTGCCGAGCAGGCGAAGGCGGCGGGCGTGACCAAGGTTGCTTTTGATCGCTCGGGGTTCCGCTATCACGGGCGTGTAAAAGCGCTCGCAGACGCGGCGCGTGAAAACGGCCTCGAGTTTTAGAGGGTTTAGGAAATGATGGATGTCGGCACACAAGCCAACAAAGACGGCTTGCTTGAGAAGTTGGTCGCGGTTAATCGTGTGGCTAAGGTCGTCAAAGGCGGTCGTCAGTTCGGGTTTACCGCATTGACAGTTGTGGGCGACGGCAATGGCCGAGTCGGCTTTGGCTACGGCAAGGCACGCGAAGTTCCATTGGCGATCGAGAAGGCCATGGAAAAAGCGCGAAAGAGCATGCGTCAAGTTCACTTGGCTGAGGGTACGCTCCAGCATCAATTGGTTGCTTCCCATGGTGCGACCCGCGTGTTTATGAAACCTGCGACGCAAGGTACCGGTATCATCGCAGGTGGTGCCATGCGCGCTGTTTTTGAAGTGGCGGGTGTGCACAACGTTCGTGCCAAGTGCATCGGGTCGCGGAACCCGATCAACGTGGTCCGCGCGACAGTCAATGGTCTTTGCGGGCAGCATTCTCCGGAACAAGTGGCCGCCAAACGTGGCAAGGCTGTTGAAGAGCTGGGCGTCTGAAGTCATGGAAAAGAAACGATTGAAACTGACGCTCGTTCGGAGTGTGGCCGGGCGTTTGAAGAATCACCAGGCGTGCGCCAAGGGGCTCGGGTTGCGACGTATGCACCATTCCGTTGTGGTGGACGCCACCCCGGAGAATCTGGGGATGGTTCGTAACATCGGTTACCTGCTGAAAGTTGAAGAGGTGTGAAATGCGGTTGAACTCGATTTCTCCTGGAAAGGGAGCTCGGTCTCCGCGGAAGCGCGTCGGGCGTGGTATCGGATCCGGGTTAGGAAAGACCGGGGGGCGAGGGCATAAAGGCCAGAAATCGCGCTCAGGCGGCTACCATAAGCTCGGTTTTGAAGGCGGTCAGATGCCCCTCCAGCGGCGCGTGCCGAAGCGCGGCTTTCGTTCACGCAAGTCGGCCACTCGTGCGGAGGTGCGCCTGAATGAGTTGGCCGGGTTGAAAGTTGACGTGATCACGCTGGATGTGCTCAAAGAGGCCTCCATTGTTCCTGCCACAACCCTGGTTGCTAAAGTGATCGCGTCGGGCAAGTTGGATCAGGCTGTGGTCGTTAGGGGTTTGGCTGCGACTCCCGGTGCCCTGAGTGCGATTGAGCAAGCCGGCGGAAAGGTCGAGGCCTAAGTGGCAAAGCAAGGGCAGAAAGGCACCCCGAATTTGGCGGGTACGACCGAGCTTCGTCAACGCCTGCTTTTTTTGGTGGGGGCGTTGGTGGTGTTTCGCATCGGTGCATTCATACCGGTGCCTGGCGTCGACCCGCAGGCCCTTGCCGATTTGTTTGAGCGGAGCAGCGGCACCATTCTGGCCATGTTTAACATGTTTTCGGGTGGTGCGTTAGAGCGGCTCAGTCTCTTCGCTTTGGGCGTGATGCCGTATATCTCGGCTTCTATCATCATTCAATTGCTTAGCTCGGTCATGCCGAGTCTGGAACAGTTGAAGAAAGAAGGAGAGGCCGGTCGTCGCAAACTGACTCAATATACCCGTTACGGTACGGTGGGTTTGGCGACATTTCAGGCGATTGGCGCTGCGATTGCGCTTCAAAACCAGGGCGTGAACGCAATCCAAGGTCCGGTTTTTGTCTTGGTGGCTGCGGTGAGTTTGGTGACCGGTACAATGTTCCTGGTTTGGCTTGGCGAGCAGGTGACTGAGCGGGGTATTGGTAACGGCATTTCCATGATCATCTTCGCCGGGATCGTGGCCGGTTTGCCCTCCGCGTTGGGCGGTACCTTTGAGCTCGTGCGAACCGGTGAAATGAATGCGCTGATCGGCATTCTGCTTTTAGTGCTCGCCTTCGCCGTCATTGGTTTTGTCGTTTTCGTGGAACGCGGGCAGCGCCGAATTCCGGTGCACTACGCAAAAAGGCAGCAGGGCCGTCGCTTGTATGCAGCTCAGAGCAGTCATTTGCCGTTAAAACTGAATATGTCAGGGGTGATTCCGCCCATCTTTGCGTCGAGTATGATTCTCTTTCCCGCGACGATCGGGAGCTGGTTTGGGGATGTGCAGGGATTGGGGTGGCTCCAGTGGCTTGCGACCGCGATGTCACCGGGGCAGCCGCTTTACGTGATGGTCTACGCACTGCTGATTGTGTTTTTCTGCTTCTTTTATACGGCATTGGTTTTTAATTCTCGAGATACGGCGGATAACCTGAAACGATCAGGCGCGTTTATCCCAGGTATCCGGCCAGGGGCGCAAACGGCGACTTACATTGACGGGGTTTTGACTCGACTGACGGTGGTCGGCGCGTTATATGTCACGCTGGTGTGTTTGCTTCCGGAGTTTTTGATTTTGTATTTGAACGTTCCCTTTTACTTCGGTGGAACGTCGTTGCTCATCATCGTCGTGGTCGTTATGGATTTTATGGCGCAGATGCAGGCGCATCTGATGTCCCACCAATATGAGGGGCTGCTGAAGAAGGCGAATTTGAAGACGCACGGCCGGGCCGGCGTCCCTCGCTGAAGATATGCGCCTCTATCGTTAGTTCGGAGTGGATTAAGATGAAAGTTAGAGCGTCCGTTAAGCGAATATGTCGCAACTGCAAAGTTATTCGTCGTAACGGTGTCGTACGAGTCATTTGCACTGACGGCAGACACAAGCAGCGTCAGGGCTGATTTTACTTTTGTCATTATGGTTTTAATTCGTTGAGTTTGTCGCTCTGCAGCGATATACTTGCCCGCTTGCTTTTGGGTCAACAAGCCAAAAGCGGCAGTTAAGATTTAGGTCAAGGAGACGAATCGCATGGCTCGCATCGCCGGCGTCAATATCCCAGACAACAAGCACGCTGTCATCGCGTTGACGGCTATTTACGGCATTGGCCGCACGCGAGCTGAATTGATCTGCAATGCGGTCGGGATTGACCCTGCCGTCAAGGTGAAGGATCTCGCTGAGCCGGAGTTGGAAGCTATCCGGGGTGCGGTCGCAAGGTATACCGTCGAAGGCGATCTTCGACGAGAAATTGCGATGAATATTAAGCGTCTTATGGATCTGGCATGTTATCGGGGGCTGCGGCATCGGCGCGGATTGCCTGTGCACGGCCAAAGAACCCGGACCAATTCAAGAACACGCAAGGGGCCCCGCCGTCCCATCCGTCGTTAAGATCAGCTTTAGACTCCGCTTAACTCATTTATTGAATTCGGATTGATATCCTATGGCCAAGCCGACATCCAAGCGAAAGGCTAAAAAACACATTACTGATGCCGTGGCACACGTTCACGCGTCGTTCAATAACACGATCGTGACAATCGCTGACCGTCAGGGCAACACGATTTCTTGGGCCACGTCTGGGGGTTCGGGATTCCGTGGCTCCAGAAAGAGCACCCCATTTGCGGCTCAGGTCGCTGCCGAGCGTGCAGGTACCGTCGCGCAGGAGCATGGGGTGAAAAACCTGGACGTCCAGGTCAAAGGTCCAGGCCCGGGTCGGGAATCGGCGGTGCGATCACTGAACAATATCGGTTTCAAGATTCTCAGTATTACGGACGTCACTCCCATTCCACACAACGGTTGTCGGCCGCCCAAAAGGCGCCGAGTCTGATCGCTGAGTAGTTGGGTGTGTGACTGAAATGGCAGGAAGGCGGAATGGCTAAATACATCGGACCCAAGTGTAAACTTTCGCGGCGAGAAGGAACCGACCTGTTCCTCAAGAGTCGCGGCAGCTCGTTGGAGTCGAAATGTCGTATCGAATCAGTGCCCGGGCAAAAGCGGCAGCGCCGTGGGCGCATGTCCGACTACGGTACGCAGTTACGGGAAAAGCAAAAGCTGCGGCGCATCTACGGTATTCTCGAGAAACAGTTTCGAAATTATTACGATACTGCCTCCCGTATTCGTGGTAATACCGGAGAAGCCATGTTGCAGCTGCTCGAGCGGCGACTCGACAACGTCGTTTACCGTATGGGGTTCGCGTCTACGCGAGCCGAAGCGCGGCAATTGGTGAGCCATAAGGGTATCTGCGTCAACGGAAAGACGGTCAATATTCCTTCGTTTCAAGTCAACTCGGGCGACGTGGTATCGGTCGCGGAAAGAGCGCGAAATCAAGACCGTATTCAGGGGGCCATGCAAGTCGCACTGGAAATCGGGTTGCCAGCTTGGGTGGAAGTAGACGAAAAGAAACTTGAGGGGACTTTCAAAAGTGTTCCCGACCGTGCGGATTTGCCGCCGGACATTAATGAAAACCTAATCGTCGAACTGTATTCCAAGTAAGAGGAACTGCCCATGCAGGGCTCCGTAGCAGATTTTTTGAGACCACGTTTAGTCGATGTCGATGAGTTCTCGCCAACGAGGGCGCGCATCGTTCTTGAGCCGCTTGAGCGAGGTTTCGGTCACACGTTGGGTAATGCGCTTCGCCGCGTTTTGCTTTCGTCTATGCCGGGCGCCGCGGTTGTCGAGGCCGAGTTCGAAGGCGTGCTTCACGAGTACAGTACGCTTGACGGCGTGCAAGAAGATGTCATCGATGTTCTTCTGAATCTCAAGCAGTTGGCTATTCGAATGCATAATCGTGCAGAGGCCAATCTGATGTTGAGTAAGGAAGGGCCTGGGCCGGTAAAGGCGTCTGATATCCAGTTAACGGATGATGTGGAGATCATTAACCCAGACTTGGTGATCGCCAACCTTAGCGAAGGTGCCACGCTCACCGGTCGGTTGAAGGTTCGGCGGGGGCGCGGTTACGAGCCGGCGACGCAGCGGCAAGGTTCGTCGGAGGAGACGCGTTCTATTGGTGGAATCCAATTGGATGCCTCCTTTAGTCCGGTTCGACGGGTCTCCTACACGGTCGACAGTGCGCGTGTTGAGCAACGCACCGACCTGGATAAGCTTATTCTCGATATTGAGACCAACGGAACGCTGAAAGCGGAAGACGCCATACGCAGGGCCGCATCCATTCTTCAGGATCAACTTTCGTCCTTTGTGGAGCTGGAAAGCGTTGCAGTCGAAGAACCGAAATCTCAGGGCGCCTCGATGGACCCCTTGCTGCTTCGGCCTATTGACGATTTGGAGCTGACAGTTCGCTCGGCGAACTGTCTCAAGGCCGAGAATATTTTTTATATCGGTGATTTGATTCAGCGCACTGAGCTGGAGCTGTTGAAAGCGCCAAATCTGGGTAAGAAATCTTTGACGGAAATCAAAGAGGTTCTTGCTTCCCACGACTTGTCGTTGGGTATGAAACTCGACAACTGGCCGCCACCTGAATTGCAGGATAAAAAGTCGGTTATTGAAGCCGGTGGCTGACTGGGTATTGCCTCGCTGATTTTTGCAGACAGGAACTAGACATGCGACATCGTAATATCGGGCGGCAACTGAGCCGGAACAGCAGTCATCGCAAAGCAATGTTGCGTAATATGACCGTGTCGTTGTTCAAGCATGAACTCATCCAAACCACCTTGCCCAAGGCCAAAGAGCTGCGCCGGGTCGCCGAGCCGATGATTACGCTGGCAAAGGAGGATGGTTCGTCGCGACGCCGATTGGCTTTCGATCGTTTACGCGATCGTCACGTAGTGACCAAGCTCTTTGACGAGCTTGGGCCGCGCTACCGGGAACGGCCCGGCGGTTATCTGCGTATTCTAAAGAATGGTTTTCGGCCGGGTGATAATGCGCCGATGGCTGTGGTCGAACTGGTCGATCGGCCCATGACGGAAGACGATGGCGAGCTGGAAGACGAATAAGCTTAACTGTTCGGTTCGCCAATCTGAAAGGCCGGGGTTTTCCCCGGCCTTCTTTGTTTTGACTGCGCTTCCCAGGCGACTCTAGAAGGGAATGTCGTCGTCGAATTCGTCCGCCGGGGGTGCGTTTTGGCCAGTCGTTGCCTGATCCGTGGTGGGCTGGCGAGGGAAGCTGCCACTTGGTTCGCCCATGGGGGCGCTACCACCCGCGCGGCTGTCTA
>JAXHTV010000018.1:0-9700 GCA_034189865.1 Pseudomonadota bacterium
GCTAAAGCCCCAATACAAAAACTGCTAAGCCTGTTTAGAACGGGGCGAGGGCAGGGGTTATTGCCGGCATGCTAAACGACCGAAAAATTAGAACGATTTTCATGCAGAGCCGGAGACCGCGAAAAAAAACCAAAGTATGGATTCCATACCCACCCCGGAATCCATCGGCTCAGAAGAACCGAAGAGAAAGCCAATCTCACCATTTCGGAACGATCAGTAGCGTGTGGTCCAAGTCCAACCTCTTTGGCGACAGCCCAATCAAAACCGTGAATAACGCATACGCTTTCGGTTACTAGCTACTTGGTACTGCGTAGCTCAAGTTACATTCTAGAAAGACGATATTCTCGAAGTAGATGGCATCTTTTTCTAGTCGATTGTCAGCTGATTTCATCTAGTTCACCGTTATGTTTTTCTAAGCTTATGTGCATGTGAAACTCAATGAAGGAAGGTACTACGACTTGCTATATGTGTGGTGCTTCTGCCAGCGGCCGTGAGCATGTGCCGCCGCGATGTTTTTTTCCAAGGTCGAGAGACCGGATCGATGGGCAGGATTTTCGAACGAAATTACAGACAGTTCAGTCGTGTAATATCCACAATTCAGGAAAATCAAAAGATGATGAATACTTTTTGAACGTGGTTACAAGCTTAGAATCGATTAATGAAGTTGGCAGGAATCACTATCGCAATCAGATAAGGCGTCAGAACGAAAGAAATCCGAGCATACTTGCTAGATTTGCTGGTAGAGCTGTCGAGGTTGATGGGCGATTTGGCCATGAGATTGAAATTAGCCGTGTAGATTCGTTTGTTGATCACTTCGCACGGGGGTTGTATTTCTTGCACTACTCAAAGAAGTGGCAAGAAGAAGTGCGTTGGTTCCCAGAGTTTCTGGCTCGTCCTCCCCCGCATTCGGAGGAGGAAACCACGCGCGTAGAGACCATCCAAAAAAATAATCAGCTGTTTCATGACGCTGGTTTTCATGGTAGTAATCCCGACGTCTTTAAATACCAAGTCGTCGAATCATTGCCCCTTCGGAGGATTCGAGTTCATTTCTATGAAGGATGTAAATTTTATCTTGAGTTTCAGGATGCGAAGAGACCAAAACATAACAAGGCATTGCGGCGGACGAGCCGTTGAATGCGATGTTAGGAACTGAGAGTCCGGATTAGCGCGCCCAATACCCGGAGCACTGCTATCTGTATGCGCTGATATTGCTCCCGAGTTTACAGTGACAGTATTCACCAGACACATGCTCCTCGCGGGGGGTTTATTTAAGCGGCCTTTTCGGCTGCCTTTCCAGTCCTCGGTTTGCTGTCTTTCGGCAAGCCTGCCTTGAACGCGATGTACGGTGTTTTTCCTTCCATCATTCTTTCCTGGTGAGGCCGCTTGGTGTTGTAGTGGACGAGGTAGGCATCCGAGTCAGTCTGCATTTTCTCAACGCTCCCATACTGTCGACATCTCGTAAGCTTCTCCGTCAAGTCGACAACTGAAACGTAGAGACTTGGGGCTCGCCAGTGCGCCACCACGGAGCTTGCTTATAGCAGCCTGATTTTCTACCAATGAGCTTTGTGGGAAATGGGAGGATTACAGCGTGATCACACGAATCATATTATGCTGTTATCTAAATGTAACTGGAAAAAGAGCAAGATATGGATATGAAATCTACTACACACTTCATTTTTCTGCTTGGTTTGGCGTTCGCGGTTCCCGTAGGGGCGTCGGCAAGCACCTGTGAGGAGCATTCGAATAAATCTGCCTGTCTAGAGCCGTTACAAGAATCGCCGAATAATCCGAACTCCATGACACATTGGGCGATAAAGTTCGACTATGACACAGACGGCTGCTTGCCTTCAGCGGCAATAGATCCAAAGGGACAGTTGAACCCGGGGACTAACAATACAGGAGCCCTGAATGGGGAATGTGCGTATGAAGATCAGATTACATATGCAAATACCTATTACCGTGGGTTCTGTATCGACGCCGATGAGGTAGTGAATAAGTACTGTGCCCACATGTACGCACAGTATTTTGTGAAGGATCAAACCACTCCGGGGAATCTCGTGGGGCCTGCCGGTGGACACCGCCACGACTGGGAATTTGGTATGTCGTGGGACACCCTTAATGATAAGGAGGCTCGCGTTCTTACCCACGCAACTGTTAGTGCGCATGGTAAAACCACGACTAAGTCAGTAGATGATATCTACCACGAAAAAGACGCCCAAAGAGGGGATCATCCCTACCTTGTGTACCATAAAGATGGGGCCAGTACCCATTCCATGCGGTTTGCAAAGACGAAAGATTGCAAATCAGGGGATAAGTCCAACCCGCAACCCTGTAAGCTCAATGAAAAGCCTGAGAATCCAACCAAGCAATGGGTGACGGCCACTCTGGTGAATTGGTTCACCATGGTGGGAAATGCCGGCGTGACTAATACTGACTTAACTCGGGATTTGACACAGGCTGATTTTGGATCTGCGATAGTGCCTATGAAAGACGAAACGTTCATTAAGAATGTTATGCAGTCCGTACCGGAGGGTTACCCCAATCCGGATGAATGGCAGCGGCAGTTCAATTGTGGCTTGGGTAAGTGTTAGGTGAATGCCTTGTAATCATGTCAGAGATGGGCGCTTCGGCGTGCATAACAGTCGCATACAGTGGAGCAACCTTCGCTCCGCTACGTTTACCTCCTGATACGGGCGTTATATGTCTATCGGAGTGCTAAGTTGTCAAAGGTCACGTTACAAGGATATATCGTCGTATCAGATGACGATTTGGCTGCGGTTCAGGCTGAGCTTCTGAAGCATATTGAGCTGACTCGAAAGGAAGAAGGTTGTTTGGTTTTCCGAGTGACCCAAGACAAAGAAAACAAAAATACATTCACTGTCTACGAGGAGTTTGTTAACCGCGAGGCATTTGAGTCGCATCAACAGCGAGTCAAACGTTCACAGTGGGGTGAGATCACAGCAAATGTTGAAAGGCATTATCAAATAAGCGAAAGTCGCTAATCTTTATGGCCGCACATAACAAGCACATCAATAATCGCTCCACTGGACGTCGCTGACGCGTGCCGCCTATCAAGTCGCTCAACACAGGCCATGCGTGCCGAGGCTTTCCAAGGCTACGACGGGCATTGCCGGTTAGCTCGGCGTTGGGCGTCATGACAATCGACATCGTCTACCTTGCTGACCACATTCAGCACGTTGCGGAACTGTCCCGGCTCCACCAAGCTGAATGGGGGCACTTATCCCCACAGATTGATTTGGAGACGAGGGTGACCCGGCTTACTGAGGCAGCCGGAAAGTCTGGTGTTCCGACCATATTCATTGCTGTTGAGGGGCCCGGTCTTATTGGGTCCGCCGCGTTGGTGAAAAGTGACATGAGGGAACGGCCGGAGCTGTCGCCTTGGCTGGCGGCCGTATACGTGAAGCCGGAGCGCAGACGCAACGGTATCGCGTCTGCGCTCATCGCACGTGTTGAGACCGAAGCCACCTCGCTGGGGGTGGAAAAGCTGTATCTCGTCACCGAACATCAAGAGCAGTTCTACGAACACAGGGGCTGGGATTTGATGGAGCATGCCGATCACGATGGCATCCCCGTCGCGATAATGAAGAAGCGGTTATTTGCGGGCGAAATTGGGGGCTAAGCAGTCGTGATTGAGTGCCGTGGCGAGATGCCCCAACAATGGATTGCAGCGCACGTCTGACTCGCTGCACAAATCAGGTTCTCTCCGTCTACGCGCTCCGGCACGTGCTGAACACAGGCTTTAGGAAAATGAATAAGTCACTTGTGGCTATCACAGTTCTCATACTCGCACTTGTCGGTACCAACGCGTTTTGGGTCTACGCTGTTGTGGATTGCGGTGTTAGCGGCACGTATCTACAAGATTCCTATCAAAACGCCAAATCCGCCGCTTTTCAGGCGATGGCGGTTATTCCCGTCGTATCCGATCCTAATGCATCAAGGGAAACCGTGATTGCGGCAGCTGTAAATGCTTCTTCTTGGCCAACGGAAGAGCCCTTTGAAAAAGACGGCTTTGTTTGGGTGGGCTCAATTGGTTTGAAATTCGATCCGTCCGGTCGCGTAATCGAGGTCAGGCCGCTCGTGCAGCCGCTGTGAGCGTTATCGCTAAGCCAGGTATTGGGTCTTCGCGTCGTAAATCGTTCCAGAGAACGCCAAAGCGGCGCTCCGGCGCCGCTGAACTCAAGCGTCATTCTTCGTGGAGATATGAACGAATTTCTATGGAGCAGGGGGGCGGCTCAGTCCGCCATTAAGCCGCCGGAGGTTATCTCGTCAAGAGCATAGAACCTGCCTCTTGGTGGAGCTTGCCAGAACACTGCGTAATGCCTTCATGAGAGAAACAGGCATGTGGCTGGACCGTATTGTGTCCGGTCCAGCCACCGCATTCTCCCTGTTTCCAGCAGGTGTTAGTCGGTGCTTTGGTTCCACAAGCTGATGAGGACCATTGTGTCGTTAAAGTCCTGGTCACCGATGCCGGGTGGGGTGTCGTTTGCGCCCACGTAAATGACCTGTCCCGCTTCGTTACCGTCGGGATTCGTCACCGGAATGGTTTGGTTGACGATGAGCACCGGCGAGCGCTGGAACGCGCCTGCTGAGTTACTTCTTTCAACAAAAATGTTGAAGGTATAGGTATCACCCGGTGCGTAGGCCAAGTGTTGAAGACTCAGCAGGAACTGCGTGCCAAAAGGCTCGCTGGTATTGGAGGTTGCCGAAAGCGGCGTGGCGATTTGGGGCCCGAAAATGGTTAGCTTTTGTTGATAACCGGATGTCGCGGAAGCTTGGAAATAGACCGGAACGCTCGCAATGTCATTCGGCCAGTTGGGTGTGACGACCACACGCTTGGAGAGCAGAAAAGCATTCGAGTCGTTACATCCGGCGACTGTGGCCTGCGATCCGTTGGCCGGCGGCGCAACGCACAACCCGTTTGAGTTGAGTTTTATGGTGCCGTCGCCATTGCCACTCCAAGTGAACAGTTGGTTCACGGATACACCCGTGCAGTCATAGACTTGAACTTTGTTGCCGTTCGATGGATGTGCCGTGTCCACATCCATACACATGTTCGTTCCATCCAGCCCCACGCGGCCGTCTGTTCTGGTGGTCCAAGTAGAGGCCCGGTCGTCGCATTGGGCGCCAACAACCTGATTACTATCATTTACGGAGAGACAGCTGTAGTTGCCGGCGGCATCCACATAAGCGGCCTGGCCGCTCGCCGCCTGTGCTGCGGCGGAGTAGAAAGGGGCCGACGCCAGGGCGAGACAGCATACGGCGGATTTAAAGTGCTTCTTCTTGTTCATGGTTATCCTTGATAAATGAATGGAACACGTGATTTGACGAAAAAACTCCAACACGATGTGTGATGTCTTTACTGTGTGGTGAGCTCCGTTATTGGTTGGTTAAAACAAAAAGATAGATCGACGTTCGAGTCATAAATCCGATAAATGATTGTGCATTGTCAGATATTTTGTATTATTTAATTTTTATCATTTTTTTAGATTTTTGTTTTGTTTTACCGCGCAAGGACGTTCCGTAATGTATTTTTTTGCATTGATTTGAGATTTAATTTCCCGCAATTATTCAGAGACTCCGGCCCGATCAGGGTTGCGAATAAGTCGAGAATATTTTTAGGCTCGTACAATTTTTCTATTGTTCGCATATTTATGTAAGCGAGAGAGCGGCGTTTTCGCTGCAAGTGACGGCGGTAGTCGCCCGGGTGGACGAAAGCCCAAGGTGGCGTCTGTGGGGCGTGGGGGAGATTTCCCCTGTTTGGGTACGGTTGCACGTCCGTTTGGTAGTCCGTCATGCGGTTGTTCGATTTTTTGTTTACGGTTTAGTGTGGGTAAACGCACTTCGGGTTAGACGGCAGGGGATAGATTTTCTTAAGTAGACGACGTTGGAAGGATCGCAGCGCGGGCAGACACGACGATCACGGCTTGTACACGGCAGCGGGCATTTGGTTTGCAGCGCAGTAAATTGGTTTACGATTAGGCGGGATGTATCTTCCGCGGGGCGCTGATGATTGTTCGCGCGGCTGCATCATGGCGGGCCGCTCCGCTTCGCTCCCGGATGGAGTCCGACAAATTGTCGATTTCCTGGGGTTTTGCGCATTATTTGTGGGTCACTGCGGACAGCCCAGGCGGACTTGGGCTCGGTGACCTAGCATCTTATAAATGCGTTGCGCAATGTCATGCTTGGTTACGCGCGTTGCCGTGGTGCTAAACGCGTTCGAAATGAGGCGCTTCCACAGAGGATTTGCGCCGGGGGATGCCGATGATCGAGATGATAGAGACCGATATCGAAAACGCTGTTGCCTTTCGTATCTCTGGAAAAATCACGCGAAGCGACATGGAACGGGTACTAGCCGACGCAAGAGAAAAGATCGGACGCTATGGAAATATCGTCATCCTGGAACAGATCGACTCCTGGAAGGGCGTTGAAATCGCTGCGCTCGTGGAGGAGTTCAAGTATCTCTACGAGGTGGGATTCTCCAACGTAAGTAAGGCCGCTGTGGTCACGGACAAAACGTGGATCGATCGAATCGTCAGCATCGAAGACAAGATCTTCAGAAGCATTGAAATGAAATGTTTCCCCCTTGCGGACTACGATCTGGCCATTGAATTTCTCCAGGGCCCATGAAGCGAGGGATGCCCGCCTAGACACCATCGGGGCATTTCATGCGGCCCACGGGTGTTTCGCGCAAGAGATCGCCGGGGGCTCCCCGTAACCCATTTGTCGGATCGGTTGGTTATCTTCGAACAGATTCCTTTTAGCCTGGGGTAGGTTGATTATGACGCTGAATACGCAGCAAAAGGCTCTCTGCCAAGGCCATTCGTTCGATTTTTCCGGTTTGTCGGCGTTGTTCGTCAACTGCACACTGAAGCCGAGCGGGCAGGTCTCTCATACAGAAAAGCTTTTGGAGGTTCCGAAAGCAATCATGGAGGCCAACGGCGTCGGGGTGAAAATGATCCGGGCGGTGGACTATGAATTACCGCCCGGCGTGTACCCCGACATGCGCGAGCATGGCTTCGAGCGCGATGATTGGCCCACGCTGTGCCGGGATGTGATGAAGGCCGACATTCTCCTTGTCGGCACACCCATCTGGTTGGGTGAGGAAAGCTCCGTTTGCCGCCGGCTGATCGAGCGATTGTATGGCGAATCCGGCAAGCTCAATGAGCACGGGCAGTATGTCTATTACGGCCGGGTCGGGGGGTGTGTTGTCACCGGAAACGAGGATGGCGTGAAACACAGCGCAATGACCGTTCTCTACGCGTTGCAGCATCTCGGATACACCATCCCACCCCAGGCCGACGCCGGGTGGATCGGCGAAGTCGGGCCCGGTCCCTCTTACGGCGATGACGACTCCGGCGGGCCGGAAAACGATTTTACCCAGCGTAACACCACGTTTATGGCCTGGAATCTCATGCACATGGCCCGGCTGCTGAAAGCGGCGGGTGGCATACCGGCTCACGGAAATCAGCGGAAGCTTTGGGATGCCGGATGCCACTTCGATCACCCCAACCCGGACTATCGATAGCGGGCCCGACGCACCCGCTGTTGTTTCTGTCGCGACAAAATAAAAGCCCCACCGAGTCAGTCTCGGTGGGGCTGTTTCGATGAGCCGCTTCAGGTTCAGTTGAGGCGGATGACCCGCTGTGGGTTGGCCGCATCGTCCATGATGCTCACTGTGCCGCCGAGTACATCGGTGATGTAATCCTCCAGGATGGCCTGTTCGCCCACGGTCGTCGCACCCACCACGGTGGCGGCCGCGAAGGCCGCATAGCCGTCGCCACCGGTCGCGGTAAAGCTGTTGGTGGCGAGAATAAAGGTATCTGCGAGCGCGGCTGCATCGGCCACGCCGTCTACCACCAAATTCACCACGGTCGAGTCGCTCTTGGTGATGGTTAGATTGCGCACGCGGGATGGCGTCGTCACCGTGGTGGCGCCCTCGATAGCGGCAAAAGTGGTGTCGAACTCCAGCAGCATGCCAGCAATTTGGGGGAATCGCCCGTCGGTAAACTCCGCTCGGCTGACGGAATTTTCCATGGCCGCCAACAATTGATCGCCGGTCATTTCAAGCACGGTCAGGGTGTTATCGAACGCCAGAGCCGCCTGAATGGCCAAGCGAATGATGGTGGGCCCCTGAATCGTGTCACGAATGCCGCCGCCGTTCTTGAGTGCGACGTCAACCGTGGGGAAACCGTTTTCCTGGGCACCCCAAATCGTGGAATCCGCGGCCAGATTGCCCAAGTTGGTTTCACGACTGCGCACATCCGCCCGCAGACCATTGAGCGGGTAATCGGTGGCACCCACGACAAAAAACGCGTCCTGGATGAGGGTCGTGTTCTTGAGCGCCGCGTAGGTTTCAGACACCTTCGTGTTCGGACCGAGGCCGGTGGTGCTCAGCTCCGTTTCCAGGGCGGCGATGGCCTCTGCCGTGGTTGCGACCGGCCCGCTCCGGTAGTCGAACTTCTTGATGTGGCCGTTGAGATCGAAAGTCACAATCAAGTTACCCACGTAGCGGTATTGCTGGTCACTGTTAATCACCAGAACGGTCTCACCCTCGTTATCCACCCGCACGGTGGGGTAATCCGCCTCCGCGGTGTCTTCAGGGCGCAACAGGTTGAACGGACCGTCGGCCACAGGCTGCGCCATGAAGCCCGTCGAGCCCGCAGCTACGATAATGTCGATGCCGCGCAGGCTGCCCGTCGACAGGGGATCGGCAGTGAAGTCCTGGGCGTGGTCGAGCAGAATGATGCGCTTAATACCTCGTTGCTCCAGCGCTTCGACTTGTTCCAGCACCTGGCTGACGGCGGATACCAGCGGTTGGTTCGTATCCGGGTCGCGGCCACCGACGAAATCCAGACCCGGGATGGTGGTTTCCGGGTCTTCGATCACGTTAAAGAAGTCGGCCGGGGCACGGCCGATCAGACCGATCGGACGGCCGCCACGAATCAGCCAGCAGCTTTTAACCACTTTGCCACGGTTGCGGAAACAACTGGCCGCATCCTCACCGATTTGAATGGCGGGCGTGCTCGCGGCCAACTCGACTTCACTGAAGTCCAGATTGGCGGCGATAAAGGGGTAGTCCGCGGTGTTGAGCAGTTGGGCAAAATCGTTAATGCCGCCGTCAAATTCATGATTGCCCATGCCGTTGGCCGCCAAGTTCATGGCGTTGAACATCATGATGTCACCCAGGCCCGGCTGGCCGAAGGCTTCTTCGGAGGCTTGGTAAAACGGGCCGGGAATCGTGTGATCACCGGCCGTTAAGTGGATCGATGCCGTGCATTGTTCGCGGGCAAGTTGTTCAAGTCCGTCGACCACCGTGGAGTAGTTGAGAATTTTCTCTTCCAAGGTGTTCGGATCCTGAAAGGACGATTCGTTGTCCGAGCTGTGGATAATCTGCAGGGTCGTCAGATAGTTGCGGACACACTTGAGCTTGCGCAGCGTTTGTTGGATGTCCTCGGGTTTGGTCAACTGAGCGCCGAGTTCGGCGTCATTGTTGTCGTCGGCGAAGCTGGGCGCCGAGACCATCAGCGCTGCGGCGATGGCGCCACAAATCATCAGGCCACGTCTCATCGTGTTCTCCCCAAGGTGGTCGAGTTGGCTAAATAGGGGGAATTTAGGCGAGCGGTTTTGCATGTCCGTGACCGAGCGGTGAACGTTCGCTTACGGAAACACGATCGGCGAG